>CBDUPD010000008.1:0-14855 GCA_965368985.1 uncultured Spongiibacteraceae bacterium
TAAGAGGCATGGACCTCACACTGGCACTTTGCAAGTTAGCATCTGAACAAGGCTATTCAATAGGATTTTATGGCGGCGAAGAAAATACTTTAAATCAGCTGCAGCAGAAATTACTGGAAACCTTCCCTTCTCTTAAAATCAGCATGGCCATCTCTCCACCATTTCGAGAATTATCTGATACAGAAAAAAAGAATGATATAGACGCCATCAACAACAGTAACACAGATATTCTTTTTGTAGGTTTAGGCTGCCCCAAACAGGAAACGTGGATGGCCAATCATAAAACAGAATTACATTGTGTCATGCTAGGCGTTGGTGCAGCCTTTGATTTTATTGCCGGCAATAAAAAACACGCACCTAAAATAATTCAAACTTTGGGCCTTGAATGGCTGCATCGCTTATTTGATGAGCCACAACGCCTATGGAAGCGTTACCTGAGTACCAATCCGAAATTTATTTTACTTTTTCTACTGCAATTATTTGGCAAGAAATTTGACACCTAACGCAATAGATTAATGTAACGTTAATCCTTCACCAAAGTATAATTACCCTTATCTTGCAAACATACTATTCGATAGCCCACTGCCATCAATGATTTAATTGCCTGTCTCACTCTCTGTCGGTATTTTCTATCAAGAGGGTTAAAACATTCATCAAACTCAATACAGAGAATTTTAATATCAATATCATTCTTGATAACAGATTCCAGCACTTTGTATTCTGCACCTTCTATATCAAGCTTTAACAAATCAAGATGACTATGCCCATTTGCCTTCATCAGGTCCGGCAGGGTTTTTACTTCAACCTCAATATAATCTTCTGTTTGCTGAAGATTCACCAATGAATGAGACACATGCTCTTCATTCTTGGGCACATAAAAGCGAAGTGTATCCTGCTTATCCCATAAGCCGACATCAGCAAAGTGATATTGATTATTATTACCTGCAACAGATTGAACATGCGAGATTGCCCGAGGCGTAGGATCAAAACCATAAACATCACAAGCAAAACGGTCAATCAGCCCCAAATCAAAAGTGATATCTTCACCGCAACCTGCACAATAACAAATGGAGCTTTGATTAATTAACTCTGAAGGTACAACCCAGCCACCATAGTCTGATCCAAGCTCGACCAGATCACTTCTCTTTTCTATAGGTGAGAAAGTTATGTCATCTCTGTTAAAGCTTCGGCAGGTAATGCGTAATATTTTATCAATAATCTTCTGAATCATTATTATTATTTTCTTTCCAAATAAGCCTGAGGGTTTAAACCCCTGCTTTCACTACATGAGCACACTGGCAATATACCTGTATCATAAGTCACTTTATCTTATTGAAGCTATGTTTTTAGAACACGGATAACTTACCAAACTACAGTGCCTTGTGTACAATGGGGAATAATAAAATTTTATATAAAGCTTGAGGTCTCACGTGAGTAAAAAGGTTGCATTAATTACCGGCATCACAGGTCAGGATGGCTCTTACCTTGCGGAATTACTTTTAGAAAAAGGCTATGAGGTTCATGGCATTAAACGACGCGCATCTTCGTTTAATACCCAGCGGATTGACCATATTTATCAGGATCAACACGAAGAAAATGTGAACCTCACCCTGCACTATGGCGATTTAACCGACACCTCTAACCTGGTTCGCATTATCAAGGAAGTTGAACCTACCGAGATCTATAACCTGGGCGCACAAAGCCATGTAGCAGTGAGCTTTGAGTCACCTGAATATACCGCTGATGTCGATGCCATAGGCACCTTAAGATTGCTTGAAGCCATTCGCCTGCTTGGCATGGAAAAAGACGTGCGTTTTTATCAAGCTTCCACATCAGAGCTTTTTGGCGAAGTACAAGAAATCCCACAAAAAGAGACAACCCCGTTTTACCCTCGCTCACCCTATGCGGTGGCAAAAATGTATGCCTACTGGATAGTTGTAAACTACCGTGAGTCTTATGGCATGTATGCCTGTAATGGCATTTTGTTCAATCATGAATCATCCAGGCGCGGCGAAACCTTTGTTACCCGCAAAATCACCCGTGCGCTGGCCAATATTTCTCAGGGGCTGGAAAACTGCCTGTACCTTGGCAACATGGATGCCTTGCGTGACTGGGGTCATGCCAAAGACTATGTACGCATGCAGTGGATGATGTTGCAACAAGACCAGGCAGAAGACTTTGTGATAGCCACCGGCAAACAAATTTCAGTCAGAGATTTTGTGCGCTTAAGTGCCAAAGAGCTTGGCATTGAACTTGAGTTCAGTGGTGAAGGTGTCGATGAGATTGCCACAGTTACATCCATTAATGGCGACAATGCAAACTCTGTAAACGTTGGCGATATAGTCGTTCGGGTTGACCCCCGTTACTTCCGCCCGGCTGAAGTCGAAACCTTATTAGGTGACCCATCAAAAGCAAAAGAGAAGCTGGGATGGGTTCCTGAAATTACCGTAGAAGAGATGTGCGCTGAAATGATTACCCACGATCTGGATACCGCTAAACGACACGCCTTACTCAAAGCACATGGTCACGATGTTTCAATTTCTCTAGAGAATTAAGATCATGCTAACTAGCGATAAAATTTATATTGCTGGCCACAACGGCATGGTTGGGTCTGCCATTGTTCGTCAACTCGAGAAAAATGGCTTTTGCAATCTGCTTACTCGTAGCCATGCCGACCTTGACCTCTGCGAACAACAGGCTGTACGTCAATTTATGCAATCTGAACAACCTGACTACGTTGTATTAGCTGCAGCCAGAGTCGGAGGAATACATGCAAACAGTTCTTATCCGGCCGACTTCATCTATGAAAACCTGTTGATCGAAGCCAATGTGATTCATGAAGCCTATAAAGCCAATTGCCAAAAGCTACTCTTTCTAGGCAGCTCATGTATCTACCCAAAACTTGCCGAACAACCCATCACTGAACAGGCATTACTGACTTCAAAACTGGAACCCACAAACGAGCCTTATGCCATAGCAAAAATTGCCGGCATTAAATTATGTGAATCATATAATCGCCAATATGACACCGACTTTCGCTCAGTAATGCCAACTAATATTTATGGCTCTTTTGATAACTTTCACGCCGAAAATAGCCATGTAATTCCCGCATTAATGCGACGCTTTCATGAAGCAAAACTGAGCAATGATGCTGAAGTCATTGTGTGGGGCTCAGGAAAACCGATGCGTGAATTTCTGCATGCCGATGACCTGGCAGCAGCATGTCTTCATGTCATGTTACTCGATAAAACAATGTATGATGCAAATACCGAGCCCATGCTTAGCCATATTAATGTTGGCACCGGCACTGATGTTACAATACGTGAATTAGCCGAAACCATGAAAACCGTTACCGGCTTCACAGGCAAGTTAAGCTTCGACACCAGCATGCCGGACGGAACACCTCGCAAACTGATGGATGTTTCCCGTCTTAAACAACTGGGCTGGCAGTCGCAAATAGACTTAAAACAGGGTTTAACAGACACCTACCAGTGGTTTCTCGACAATCAGGACAACTTCAGGCATTAAACACCCGAAACCTCCGTCTTCTATAAGAAATGCTGCAATGAAACATTTGCAGCTCCAATAAAACCCCAAGAAGTTTGATCAAATCCCCTGCAATCGTTATATTGCTAGACACTTTAATGATAAGAATGTAACAGGCTTAACCCCATGATTCCGGTAATTTTATCTGGCGGCTCTGGCACCCGTTTATGGCCATATTCCCGCAGCTTATACCCAAAGCAATTTCTGCCACTGGTTTCTGAACAAACACTGGTTCAGGAAACCGTGTCACGCCTGCAAGGCAGTATTGCCTCACCCGACCCCATCATTGTTTGCAACAATGAACACCGGTTTATGGTCGCCGAACAATTAAGATCAATAGGCAGAACGCCAGCTTCAATTTTACTTGAGCCTGCTGCCAGAAACACAGCGCCCGCAGTCGCACTGGCCGCACTACAAGCCAATGAACATCACGAAGACCCGGTGATATTGGTATTACCAGCAGACCATGTTATTGAAAACACAGCGGCTTTTCATGAAGCTATTGTAAAAGCTGAGAAAGCCGCCAATGATAATAAACTGGTCACATTCGGCATCGTACCCACTCAAGCTGAAACAGGCTATGGCTATATTCGTGCCAAAGGTGATGGGGATTACCGGCCAGTCGATAAATTCGTTGAAAAGCCTGATCTGGCAACAGCACAAGCATATCTGGCCAGTGGTGACTATTTCTGGAATAGCGGCATGTTTGCTTTTAAAGCGAGTGTTTTTATTGAAGAGCTTCAAAAACATGCCCCCGATATTCTCACCTGCTGCCAGCAGTCTATGAAAAAGTCAGAATCTGATCTCGACTTTATTCGGGTTGATATGGACAGCTTTAGCCAATGCCCTGAAGATTCCATTGATTATGCTGTTATGGAAAAAACCGACAATGCGGTTGTCATTCCACTGGATGCAGGCTGGTCTGATGTTGGTTCATGGTCAGCACTCTGGGAAATTACCGCTAAAGACGCTAACGGCAATGCCTGTCGCGGTGACGTATTAACCGAAGACAGCACTAACAACTACATTCAATCGGAACAAAAATTAATAGCTACTATTGGTATTGATAACCTGGTTATTGTCGAAACAGACGATGCCATACTGGTTGCCAACAAAGACAAGGTTCAGGATGTCAAACTTCTGGTTAATAAACTAAAAGCCGACAATCGCAGTGAAACCCAACTGCATAGAAAAGTATATCGTCCATGGGGCTACTATGACTCGATTGACAACGGCGACCGCTTTCAGGTTAAACGTATCGTTGTTAGCCCGGGGCAGAAGCTTTCTTTACAAATGCATCACCACCGCGCTGAACACTGGGTTGTTGTCTCAGGCACTGCACTGGTTACCCGTGGCGAAGATGAAATTCTTGTTTCAGAAAATGAATCCACCTATATCCCTCTTGGCGTGAAACACCGCCTTGAAAATCCCGGAGCCATTCCTCTTGAAATGATCGAGGTGCAATCGGGTGGTTATCTGGGTGAAGATGACATTGTGCGTTATGACGACACTTATGGCCGTTCCTGAAATGCACTACTTTAGTATAGAACTCAGGGGTTAAGGCTTTGGTTACTGAAGGTTACTTTCGCCGCAACCAGCGTTTACTCAACGGCATCCAGATACTTCTTGATGCCCTGGTTATCTGTGCAAGCCTTTTTATTACCTACGGCATCCACCATAATAATTTTCTTCACATACCAACACCTTATTTTTTGCTGATGATTCTTGCAGCGGTCTTTTTCTATATCACCGCTATCAGCACAAAACTTTATGGGTCGTGGCGGTCAGATCAACTCACCCGACATATTGCACGCGTTTTTCAGATTTGGGTCTTTACCATGATAGGCCTTATCTTGCTGGGCTGGGCATTGAAAACAACCGAGTATTATTCACGAGTTGTGATGGCTCTCTGGTTCACAATAACCCCCCTGTTTCTCGGTCTAACACGCTGGTGTGTTCGTGCTGTTCTTGGCTATATTCGCTCACAGGGGAGAAATACACGCCAAATTGCCCTCGTTGGTGACAGTCAGGCAGCACTTGAACTTGTCAAGGAACTCAGAAGCAATGAATGGATGGGCTATATATTAGCTGGATACTATAATGGCAAGCAAAGCGATACCCTGGAAAATATTGAGTACAAGGGTGATTATGAGCAGCTCATCAATGATGTAAAGCAGAACAAATACGATGAAGTTTATCTTGCACTGCCAATGACACAAGAATCATTGATTGCCGAACTGATTCACTCCTTAAGCGACTGCAGCACCCCGGTACATATTCTTCCCGACCTGTTTATTTTCAGCTTAATGAATGCTCGCATGTCGCGTATTGGCAATGTTCCGACAATCAGTGTTTTTGATTCCCCCCATGATGATTTAAGTGCCATATTAAAACGTATCGAAGATGTTTTATTATCCAGCATCATATTGCTTTTAATCAGCCCGGTTATGTTAATACTGGCTATTGCCATTAAAACAACATCCAAAGGCCCTGTCTTTTTTAAACAACGACGTTACGGAATAGGTGGTGAAGAAATTATTGTATGGAAATTTCGCTCTATGAGTGTATGCGAAGATGGTGATGATGTACCACAAGCGACAAAAAATGACGTTCGTATCACACCACTGGGTAACTTTATGCGCAGAACATCACTGGATGAACTCCCACAGTTTATTAACGTATTACAAGGGCAAATGAGCATTGTAGGGCCGCGCCCTCATGCCGTTGCCCATAACGAACTCTATCGAAAAGATATCCACGGTTATATGCTACGCCATCTTGTGAAACCCGGCATAACCGGTTGGGCTCAAGTGAACGGATGGCGCGGAGAGACCGACACTCTCAATAAAATGGAAAAGCGTGTTGAACACGATATGGAATATATTCGCAACTGGTCGATTATTTTTGACCTGAAAATTATTGCCATGACGATTGTTAAAGGCTTTTCTAACAAAAACGCTTATTAAAAATCCGGCTGTATTGTCGTCATGCAACAATCAGGATCACTTTACTGCCATAATCAGGCGAACTGCATTTAACCGTAATGTAGCATGCTCTATACAATGGGCTGTATCTTCAATACTCGCTTTCAGACTGTCTACCTCTTCCTGTCGAATATTAGGATTCACCTTGGCCAATGCTTCAAGACGTGTCATCTCAACTTGCTGGCTCACCAGCATGGAAACTTTTGCATCCTCAATGATCTCTGGCAAACGTGCCTCAGCTATTTTTTCTGCATGACCGATTAATATTTCAACCTGGGCATGTGCCTGTCTTGCCAATGCCTGCACTGTTTGCAGCGGCAACTTTTCCATCAACATAGACAACTTGTCATGTGCCAAAATTTCACTCAGGTCTTTACCATCAATATTTACCAATGTACGAATAATCGTTGTTGGCAAATATCGGTTTAATCGCAGCTCGGCGGGTGCTATACACTCAACGGTATATAGTGCCTCTAACAGTAGAGTACCTTCTTTTAGCGGCTTAAGTTTTATTGTGCCCAAGGCAGTATTACCATGATCACCCGACAAAATCATATCCAGCGCACCACTAACAACCGGATGCTCCCAACTTAGAAAAGTCATATCTTCACGACTTAGTGCAACATCTCTGGAATAAGTTGCGGTAATGCCATCTTCTTTCAACCCTGGCAAGTTACCTGAACGCATATGATCACTGGGGCGTAGTATAATGGCATCCTGGCTATGAAACTCCATATCAACACCCAGTTGATCAGAAAACTGCTCAACAAAGTCTTCCAGTTCCCAGCGGCTCTCTCCTTCAATTACCGCTTCTATAATCGCTGCCGCTTCGTCTGGCCGGCAAGAGTTCATTTCCAATAACTGGTCACGTCCATTATGCATAGCCTCACGTAATGCCTCTGCCCGGTCTGCAGTTTCACTAATCAGGCGCTCGGAATCTATCACGTCTCCTTGCTCAAGAACTGCCAATAACTGCTGTTCATATTCTTCAAATACGGTATGGCCTATGGCACAAGTATCTTCAAAAGCATTCAGTCCCCGGTGATACCAGTTAACCAAAACTTCTTGAGCGGTATCTTCATAATAAGGCACATGAATTTGTACGTCTTTATTCTGGCCAATACGATCAAGACGACCAATACGCTGCTCTAGCAAATCAGGATTCAGTGGCAAATCAAACATAATAATATGATGAGAGAATTGGAAGTTTCTTCCTTCACTGCCTATTTCAGAACATATCAGTATCTGTGCCGGATCTTCTTCATCAGCAAAATAGGCCGCGGCCCGATCACGAGCAATCAGGCTCATGCCCTCATGAAAAACCGCAGAACGAATGCCTTCGCGGTAACGTAAGTGTTCTTCAAGCTCAATAGCCGTTTCTGCCTTGGCACAAATCAATAAAAGCTTTTCTTGTCGATGTGTTTTCAAGAAGGATTTCAACCACGTGATACGCTCATCCAGAACTATCCAGTCGGTACCCAATATCGTTTCTATTTGTAGCCAGTCTTCAACAGGAGCAGAGATAGAGCCACTTTCATTAAATGTTAGAGGGTGTAAATTTAATACACGCTTTGGAAAACCTTTCACAGCCGCACGTGTATTTCTAAATAGCACACGCCCGGTACCATGTCGGTCAAGCAGGGCATTAATTGCTCTTTCGCAAGCTTGCCCGATTTGACCTGCAGAGAATAACTGCTGTATATCAGCAATCTCTTCGTCACCCAGATAATCATGTAATTCTTCAGGCAAGGCTGTTAAATCATCGGTATTCACCATTGTTTGAACAAGTGTGTTTACCGGCTTGAACTGCTCCTCTTCGGCTACATATTTTTCAAAATCATAATAACGATCAGGGTCAAGCAGGCGCAGACGGGCAAAATGGCTTTCAAGCCCTAATTGCTCAGGTGTTGCTGTTAGCAACAAAACACCTTTGGCAACATTGGCTAATTGCTCAACACATCGGTATTCAGCACTGGCATTATCCTGTTTCCATTCAAGATGATGCGCCTCATCAACCAGTAACAGATCCCAGCCGCTGCTTAATGCCTGCTCTTGACGTAACGGACTATTAACCAGAAATGATAATGGACACAAAACCAACTGACTGGCCTCAAATGGATTTTGCTCATCATGACCCAGCTCCTCACAGATTAATTCATCAAGAACTGAAAAACTTAAATTGAAACGACGCAGCATTTCAACCAGCCATTGATGCAATAAACTGTCTGGCACAAGAATAAGCGCTCTTGATGCCAAACCGGTTTGTAATTGCTGATGCAAGATCAACCCGGCTTCAATAGTTTTACCAAGACCCACTTCATCTGCCAACAGTACTCTTGGCGCTATACGTCCACCGACCTGATTGGCAATATATAATTGGTGCGGCAACAGCTGCACACGCGGACCTAACAAGCCAACTGCATCTGACTGCTCATAAGCACGCAGATAATTAAGCGCCTGATAGCGCAACTCGAAAAATTTTAAAGGATCAACCTGGCCAGAAAGAAGTCGATCTTTAGGTGTATTAAAGTGAACAAAACAATCGAGCTCTATCTCTGGTAGAATGACTTCGCTACCATCAGCCTTAACTGCCTTATAGATAACCTGGCCACCACCTTCATGAACATCAGCAACAGTAAATTGCTCGCCATCAAGATTGGTTACCTGGTCACCGATTTGATAAATAATACGGGTTAATGGTGAATTTTTGGTGGCATAGGTTCTTTCTTCTGCTGCCGCCGGAAAACTGATGGTAACGCTACGCTCTCCAATATCAGCAATAATACCTAATCCCAAAGATGCTTCAGTATTACTGATCCAGCGCTGCCCTATCGAAAATTCACTCAAAGCCAAACCCCATTCAACCAATTTTAAAAGCCGCGTATTCTACCCTATTCAGCCATGAACTTCTTTTCAATATGTCTAATGCACTTTAAAATGACGATAATTTATAAAAACGATGAAAGGTGACCCATGCCATCATTTGATATTGTCTCCGAAGTAGATCTACACCAATTCAGCAATGCTGTTGACCAGGCCTCACGCGTTATCGATACACGCTTTGATTTCAAAGGGGTTAAGGCAAAATTTGAACGCTCTGAACTAACCGTCACCCTATTTGCCGAAGCAGACTTTCAGATCACTCAAATGCAGGATATGTTACGTTCCACTCTGATCAAATGCGATATCGACCCAAAAGCCATGCATGAGGGTGAAATTGAAACTGCCGGCATGCAGGTAAAAATGCTTATTAGCATGCAAAATGGTGTAGAGGCAGACCTTTCAAGAAAAATTATCAAGCTCATTAAAGCCGAGAAACTTAAAGTACAGTCACAAGTACAAGGGGATCAGGTGCGTGTTACGGGTAAAAAACGGGATGACCTGCAACAAGTCATGGCACTGCTACGTAATGCCGACCTGGACCAGGCCCTGCAGTTCACCAATTTCAGGGATTAATCCAGTATTCTGAATAAGCACTTATGAAGCACCGATTTGCACTATCCCGTCTGCATCCAGTACTTCAACATCCACTTTTATGCCACTGCGTACACTTTGGGTAACAATACAAAAATCCTCAAATTGGGCCATGGCTCGCTCAAGGTGAGGGATCGCTTCAGCCTGATTACCCAGATGAACCTGTACTTTCAGGCTCTCTATACGATACCTGCCGTCAACGCGCGCCAGCGTACCTGTAACATCAGCCTTCACCTTTCCCGGGTCTTCTTTATATTTTCGAATAGCAAACATCAGGCTTGCAGCCAGACAATTAGCAACAGAAGCCGCCAATAAACGTGCCGGATTTGGCCCCTCCCCATCACCTAAAGGCTCCGGCTCATCTGACATCAGATTTCCAAACTCTCCAAAATCGATTTGAAAAAGATAGTTTTCCAGCAACTCCATTGAAACGGAGAATGATTGATTTTCTGACATAAATAATACTCTCGGATTCTTTTTACTATTTTCACATGCTAACCTGTTACGCTTACTTATATGATGATATTTATCAAATAAATCGCGTTACAATTTCTTCAAGCACAAAGCAGGAAAACCTGAACTTATCAAAGGTTATTGAATGAAGTGGTCATGGAAAATAGCTCGAATCGCCGGCATTGATGTTTATGTGCATGCCACCTTCTTTTTCCTGGTTGCCTGGTTTGGCTACCATTACTATAAAACCTTCGGCACCCTCACTGCTGCATTAGATGGCATGGCCTATATCATCGCTCTCTTTTCTTGTGTCGTACTTCATGAGTTTGGCCACGCACTCACAGCACGCCGCTATGGTATCGTCACGCGCAATATTACTCTGTTACCGATTGGCGGCGTAGCTGCCATGGAAAAACTGCCAGAAGACCCTCTACAGGAAATAAAGGTTGCCCTGGCTGGCCCTGCAGTCAATGTAGTGATTGCTGGCCTGCTGTGGATATGGCTGAGTGTTAATAATGTGCAGGTAAGCCAGGAAGAACTCACAACAAGCGGTGGACCCTTTTTATTTCGCCTGATGATTGTAAATATTTTTCTTGTTGTATTTAACCTGCTGCCTGCGTTTCCTATGGATGGTGGTCGTGTATTACGCGCGGCATTGGCCATGAAAATGGATCATCAGGAAGCCACAGCAAGAGCAGCAGCTATTGGCCAAAATTTTGCGATCATGTTTGGCCTATTGGGAATTTTCTATAACCCATTTTTACTGTTGATCGCTATATTTTTATGGTTTGGTGCCGGCGCTGAAAATCAGGCCGAACAAATGAAAAATACACTGGCTGGTACAACAGCAGGCCATGCCATGCTCACCGAATTTCATATTCTTTCACCCGATGATCATTTATCAAAAGCTATTGAGTTCACATTAGCAGGCAGCCAAAAAGACTTTCCTGTTGGCACCTCGCATCAATTAAGCGGTGTATTAACACAAAACGACTTGATTCAGGCCTTACAACAGCATGGTGAGCATATTAAAGTAGGGGACATCGCCCTGCGCAATATTAAAACGGTCTCCAGCCATACACCTATCCAACAACTACTCGAAGAGCTCCAGGCTGACAGCACACATATGCTCGCTGTTAGTAATGGCGTTCAAATAGTGGGAATTGTTAATCTTGAGAACGTGGTTGAGCTTATCAAGATTCATACGGCACTCAATCACCGAAAAACATTTCAGGCTTGATGATGTACTTTCATTTATAGGAGCGAGCCCCTATAAAATTAATCTCGCAGGATGTCGGCAAACTGCTGATAAAAGGCTTCTATCGATATTTCTGCATGAATAATTTTCAATAACAAACTGGCTAACGGTAATTCCATAGCATTTTTACCGGCAAGTGATAATGCCACTTGCAGCGTATTATAACCTTCTGGCAGTATCTGCATTTTCTCTTCAATCTGCTGCAGTGTTAGACCATTACCAATATATTTCCCCATGGTAAAATTATGACTATCATGACTTAATGATGTTGCTATCAAATCACCTACACCCGACAGCTGCAGAAAACTCTCCGGCTTTGCTCCCAGGCTTATTCCCAGCCGTTGTATTTCGGTAAAAGCTTGCGTTAAATAGGCGCCAATAAAATTTAAACCTGCATCATCACGACCATCAAAAATACCCATACCCAATGCATAAATATTCTTCAGTATTCCGCCAAGCTCAACACCAATCACATCATCAGAAAACTGTACAGCAAACTGATTGCTGTTTAATGCTGTAGCAGCAATTTCCAATAACTGATTATCCTCTGAAGCCACCACTACTGCTGTCACCACTCCACGCGAAAATTCATTAGCCAATGAAGGACCCGCCAACATTGCAATGCTTGAACGGGGAAAAATCTCTGCAATTAACTGAATAGCTGTTTTTCCTGTTTTTGCATCAAGCCCTTTTGCAAGATTAACGATAGCCATATCAGGTTTATCTAATGCCGAACAGCCAGAAAGTGTCGATTGAATAAAGCGTGAGGGCAGCGCAATAAATATCAGGTCAGTATTGGAAAAAACGTCAGCAATCTCTGTTGTTGCCTTAACAGTATCAGGGAAAACAATGCCCGGAAGATAGCGCTGATTACCCTGATGCTGATTAACATCATCGACTACCGAAGCATTATATTCCCAGGCCAGCACAGCGTGTCCATTTGAACCTGCCAAACAGGCAATGGCCGACCCCAGATTTCCCAGCCCTATAACTCCAACTTTCATCAACGCACTCTCATCACTACACATCACTATTTAAACGACAAATAGGCAACAGTCTCAAAATGATAGGTTGATGGAAAAAGATCCATCAAAACGATTCGCTCAACTGTATATTTACTTTCAAGGTTTTCCAGATCTCTTGCCATGGTTGCTGTATTACAACTAACGTATATTAGATTCTTCGGCTTGAACTTCTTCACCCATTTACTTAAACCCGGAAACCCTTTTCTTGGCGGGTCAAGTACAATCGTATCAAAGTTTTTTTGCTTACACTGTGCCTGAAATGCACGCATACAATTATCATCAAACAGGTCAAGACGAATAAAGTCTTTATGCGTATTTTCTGTTGAAAAATCAACCATCACTCTCTCGACATCACGGCCATAACAATATTTATTAGTGAGATTTCCATTCCCCGAGAACAAATCCAATATCGCGATTGCTTTTTCTTGCATCAGGGCTTCATTAACTGAATGACATAACTCCTGATTCATCTCATCATTAACCTGGGTAAATCCACCGTGTGCATAATCCTCATCCCACTGCACACTGACCTTTTCATCTTTTAGATAAATTTCACAATGGCCACCACCGTCATGCTCTTTTGTCCAATCTTTATTCACATAAAGATCAGCCATGGCAGGTTTCAATTCATCACGGATAATCTTACACTCAGGTATTTCAATCACCTCATCGGTAAGACCGTCAATTAAACCAATATACTGATGACGATAATGCAACTGAATACGATTACGATACCCCAACCGTTGGGGTGCTGCGACAACATCCAGCTTATCGCTGTCAATTTCCAGTTTACGTAACAATCTTCCCAAAGCCTGTTTTTTATACTCAAGTTCTTTATCGTAACGGGTATGCAAATAATGACACCCGGGGCACACGGCAAAATGAGGGCACTCTGGCTCTATACGTTCATCACTGCTTACATCCAATGATTCAAGCTGAGCAAAACTTACCCCTTTTTTTGTCTTGTACAAACGCGCCTTGCCAGTTTCATTCGGCAAGGTTTTTGCAATAAATGTTATTTTACCCTGATCTTTAACAACACCCTGCCCCATTGGGTCAATTTCTTGTATAGAAAATGAGATTGATTTCAAGGGTGCTTTTTTCTTTTTACTCACAAAATACTTCCTCTAACATTATTATACTGATGAGACCAATTTCGGAATTACCTGAATATTATTATTCTCATCACTCAGCCATAACTCTCCATCTTCAATCATGCACTGCAAATTCATAGAAGGCTTCACAAAATCAGGTAATACACCCAATATTTCCTCCGGTAAACTCCAGACTTGTAAATTATCAAAACGTGATAACTTATCAGCGATCTTACCCCACCATAAAATCATGTTACGCTCTGTTCCATAGGCATAAACCCGAACATTACGTGAACTATTGCATGCCTTTCGCAGCCGATCCTCACTGGGTAAGCCCACTTCAATCCAACATTCAATTTCATCACTTAATGTTTTTTGCCAAAGCTCGGGCTCATCATCTGTACTCAAACCTTTGGTAAAAGTCAGGTTATCAGCAGCATTAAATGCAAAAGCGATCAGTCGTGACATCATACGTGCATCCGTTTCTGAAGGATGCCGGGCAATAGTCAGAGGGTAGCTCTGATACAACTGACGGTCCATATCACTGACGTTGATAGTCGCCTTGAAGATTGTTGCTTTCAGTGCCATTGGTATTACTCGATAAAAACTGCAGTTTACCGCTACATTGCATTAGAAGCTAATCAGGAAAGTAGAAGAACCAACAAGAAATGTAGACTGATACCAGACTCAACCGGATCTTTTAAGCTGAACAAGTATGTCGTGAAATAATTTACGTAGTTCAACCAATTTTACCGGCTTGGATAAGTGGCCATCCATACCGGCTTGAAAGCATTTTTCAATATATTCTGGCAATACATGTGCGGTCAGGGCATATATTGGAGATTTGGACAGATTATTTTCTGATTCCCAAAGGCGTATTCTTCGTGTTGCCTCGTAACCATCGATTCCTGGCATTTCACAATCCATTAATATCAGATCATATCGACCATCTTTTTTACAAGCAGACTCAACGGCCTCTACTCCATCGCGATCGGCTTCAACCGCTGCGACTTCGCCGGCG
>CBDUPD010000009.1:0-14414 GCA_965368985.1 uncultured Spongiibacteraceae bacterium
ATTGAGGTCAATGATTCTTATCATCCTGATATTTAACCTGCGGTCGAGATGAGAGTAAGGTGCATTTCAGCTCTATAAAATAATACAAGAAGAATAGATCGTTAAATAAAATAACGATCTATTCAATAGAGTGATAAATGGTTTATCTGTTAGAAATTTTATCTATTCAGCTTTTATATAGCATTGCTTCCAGTCATCAAGAAACAGATACAATCCCCAATAGCCAAATAGTAAAGGGAAAACCAGATACTGGTACTGTGTCCAAACCAGGGCAAGTAAGGTATCAGCAACTCCGCCAGGCATGTTTTCAAATTGGGAAAACACTTCTGAAAAAGAGAATACAAAGGTCGCAGCAGCTGGTGCGCCACAACTGAGTACGGGTACTAAATAGCGAAAAGGAGAACGCTTTTTATTTAAATGAAAGAAATAGATTGTCGATAACACATTTACAAAGGCATAAAGTTCTATGGAGTAGAATGTTCCATTATGGTTAACGGTACGCAAATCGACTGAGCTGAAAGAAGCCAGAATCCACCAGTACATATGTAACAGGCTTTCGCGCATATATTCGGTATATCCCACTACATCATCAATAGTGTGTATATTTTTGAAAACAAAAGGTGAAAATATTACCCAGGGAATTTCCCACATGATGTTGGTAACGGCGTAAGAGAGCATCCATACAACCAGGCAGTCATGGTAAATATGCATTTTCGACCGGCTTTCATTTTTTTGCGTTATTAATGCCAGTAACCACCCGTTCAGCCAAATGCTAATACCATAGAGTGATATTTTGGTGCTCATAAGGAAATCCAGCACACCGACGAAAAACAAAATAGCTAATACCCCGACGCCGCCCCACCAAAATGCTGTCCAGATCAAAAACTGCTTTTTAGCAGTTGGTGAAATTGTACGCTCAACGGGTTGTCCTGCCATTTTCAGGTCTGATACATGTGCTGCAAGGTTCATTTTAATCCCTTTTTATCAGTTGTTTATTTTACAGTATTGTAAGATTAGTGTTTTTTTGTGTAGTAGTCAATCACTGGGTGGGGAATAAATTGAATAATAGGCGTTATTGTAATGGCTTGATGTCATTTCAGATTTGAGTCTGTGTTGATTTGAGAGCGAATAATATAAGTGTCGGCAAAGTGCGATGCCATGCACTACACTTTAAAAGTTTCCCTGAATAACAGGTAATACGAATTCAATACATTTTGTCGGAGAAAATAAGATGAAAAAGAACGACCCGATTAGCCATCTGGATCTCAAAAAAGTTATTAGTGTACAGGAAGGGCAAAAAATAAGTGATGCCAGGCATATCATGTGCAATGAAAATATACATCATGTTCCTGTTGTAAATGGCACACGACTGGTTGGTATGGTCAGCTTTACCGATATGATGAAATTGAATCTGGTGATAAATGGTGCTGATGAACGTTCTGTTGACACTATCATTGATCAGCAGTTTATGCTTAGTGATATTATGACGGTCGATCTGGTTACTGCCAGTTCAAAAAGCTCAGTGAGAGAAGTGGCTACCATACTTTCTAATCACAGCTTTCACTCACTACCATTGGTGGATGATGCGGGGAATCTTGAGGGTATCGTTACCAGCACTGACCTGATTCAATATCTTTGTGATCAATACTGATCATTCTGCATGGAAAGATTCCTGTCTGTTAGCTATTTATAACTCACATTTTTTGCGCGCAGACAGGGTTCCGCCTTTATATAAACCCTGCCAAAATCAAGTGATCTCTTCTTGCTATTCTAAATGATAATGATTATCATCTACGCTTTATTTTACTCGAGGTCGTAATCGTGAAAAACGTCGCGCCAAATGCCATCAAATCAGTAAATGCCAGACTTTTAGTACTTTTGTTTTCTGCATCGTTGTTGTCAGCCTGTGGTGAGCAAGGCAAGCCTGCGCCAGTAGTTTCTGATCCGGCAGAAAAAATAGTCCAGCCAGCTGCAGAACCGCAGAAAATTGTCGTTTATTCAGCGCGTAAAGAGCATTTGATCAAGCCGTTGTTTGATAAATATACCGAGAAAACCGGTGTTAAGATTGAGTATATAACTGATAAGGCGGGTTCGTTGTTGGCTCGTTTGAAAAGTGAAGGCCCGACAACACCGGCAGATATGTTGCTAACTACTGATGTGGGTAATTTATGGCAGGCGCAAAAACAGGGCGTATTACAGCCGGTAAATTCACAGGTGTTGGCTAATAATGTGCCTGAGCATCTGCGTGAAAAGAACAATCACTGGTTCGGCTTAACCCAGCGTTCGCGTATTGTGGTTTATGCCAGCGATCGTGTGAAGCCTGAAGAGTTAAGCACTTATGAAGATCTGGCAGATGCCAGGTGGAAAGGCCGTTTGTGTTTGCGTACATCCAAGAAAGTTTACAATCAGTCTCTGGTGGCCAGCTTTATTACACATTTGGGGCAGGATAAAACCAAGGCAGTTATTGAAGGTTGGGTTGATAATCTTGCTGTTGATCCGTTTTCAAATGATACTGCTGCAATGAATGCTGTAATGGCAGGGCAGTGTGATGTAACGATAGTCAATACCTACTATTACGGTGGTCTCGAAGCCAAGAATGAATCGGGTAGTTTAAAAATATTCTGGCCTAACCAGGGTGAAGCTGAGCGTGGTGTGCATATGAATATCTCGGGAGCAGGTATTACCAAACATGCAAAACATTCTGAGGCGGCGATTGCTCTAATGGAATGGCTTAGTGGAGAAGAGGCGCAAGGTATGTTGGCTGGTTTGAATATGGAGTTTCCTGTTAATCAGGCAGTGCAACCGGTAGCTCAGGTAACAGCCTGGGGTACTTTTAATGCAGATAAGGTCGCGCTTTCTGATATTGCCGGGCATCAAATTGAAGCCGTACGCTTAATTGATGAAGCAGGTTATCAATAACTACAATCCCTAATCGCTATTATGCGTGCAGCCAATATTCTTTTAGTCATTGTTGTGGCACTGGTTCTGGTGCCCATTCTTGCTGTATTTGCCGGTTGGTTACAGCTTGACGTTGAGCTGTGGTCTCACCTGATTTCAACCCGTTTACCACAACTGTTAATCAATACCTTTTTACTGCTTACCTGGGGAGCATGTATGACTTTCCTGGCAGGCGTTGGCTTGAATGGGCCTTGATGTTACCTATGGCAATACCTGCCTATGTAATGGCTTTTATCTTTCTTGGATTATTTGAATTTAGTGGCCCTGTGCAAACAACGTTACGAGAGATGAATCTTCACTTTCTAACGGTTTCTGATGTGCGTAACTTTTTTAGTATCAGCCTGGTGATGGTTTCGGTTTTATACCCGTATGTTTATCTGTTGGCTCGTAATGCCTATCTGTCGCAAGGCAAGCAATATATTGAGGCTGCCCAGAGTCTTGGAGCGTCCAAATTCCGTATAGCTCTTACCATGAACTTTGGTATGGCACGGCCTGCCATTATTGCCGGGACAGCACTGGTATTAATGGAAACGCTGGCCGATTTTGGCACGGTGGCAATTTTTAACTATGACACATTTACTCTGGCTATTTATAAAGCCTGGTTTGACTATTTTGACTTGCAGCTGGCTTGTCAGTTAGCTTCATTGTTATTAGCGCTGGTTGCAGTGGCGCTTATTATTGAGAGCAACTCTCGTGGCAATCGTGCCTATGATGACAAGCATGGTGAGCATCAGCGAAAAACGCTGACAGGCGCAAAAGCAGCTTTGGCAACATTGGTGACAGTGACGGTATTCAGTTTGTGTTTCCTGTTGCCGGTATCGCAGTTATTGCGTTGGGCGATGGATGATATTCAAACATTGATGGATGCTCACTTTCAGCAGCTGGTATGGCGTACGATATTACTGGCCAGTATTGCTGCTGTTTGTACCGCAGCGGTAGCATTGGTGCTGAGCTTGTTGCAGCGTTTTCGTAAAGGCTTTTGGATAAAACGCCTGATGACAGTTGCCAAGCTGGGTTATGCGCTGCCAGGCACAGTATTAGCTGTCGGCATTGTGATACCGCTGGGGCAGTTGGAACAGATGATTGCCCCGATTATTTTTTGGCTGGGTTTTCCGCCTCAGCAGGTATTACTGGGTTCTGTGGCAGCATTGATTATTGCCTATCTTATTCGCTTTTTGACAGTTGCCATGGGGCCACTTGAAACCAGCTTGTCACGTTTGAGCAAAAGTATTCCCGAGGCTGCCAAAAGTCTGGGGGCCGGTCGCTGGCGTACATTTCAAACTATCTATTTGCCTTTGATCAGGCCCGGTTTGTTACTGGCCTTGTTAATGGTATTTGTTGATGTGATGAAAGAGATGCCTGCTACCTTGTTAATGCGCCCATTTGGCTGGGATACTCTGGCAGTGCGCATCTATGAGATGACCTCAGAGGGTGAGTATCAGCGGGCAGCCTTGCCGGCTCTGTGTTTGCTGGTGGTGGGCTTGATCCCCATTATCTTGACGATTCGTCATAGCCATCATAAACCCTATAAGTAGACCTGCAATTTACGAGGATAGCGGGTAGGGTTTTAATCCGAAAAAGCAGTCAATTATAAAATATCCCCGGCGTGCTAAAGCCCGAATGACAGGGAGTGTCCATTTAAGTATGTTTGGCAGGGGGTTAATTTTGAATTCAGTCTCGAATTCATGCTCGAATGCAGGCTCTTACTTGTAATTGTACTTTTGCAAGGTAAAATGCCGAGCAGATAGATAATCTATGTGCTATATACATAAGGCACTGATCAAAGAGGAAGCAACATGAGTGAACTACCTTCAGAATTAAGATATGCAGCAACCCACGAGTGGGCTCGTTTGGAAGATGGCATTGTGACTGTCGGTATTACCGATCATGCGCAAGAAGCATTGGGTGATGTGGTATACGTCGAGCTTCCGGATGTGGGTGACAATCTAACTGCTTCTGATGAGGCAGGTGTGGTTGAATCAGTTAAAGCTGCTTCAGATATCTACACACCAGTAAGTGGTGAAGTTATTGCTATTAATGAAGAGCTTGAAGATGCGCCTGAAATCATCAATGGCGACCCGTACAATGATGGCTGGTTTTTCAAGATTAAAATATCTGATGAGTCTGAATTAGAGTCATTGTTGACTGCTGATGAATATCTGGAATCAGTAGAGGAAGGCAATGAAGACAATGAAGTCATTGAAGACGAAGAAGACTAGAAAGATCCTTCCTTCTTCTTTCGGAAGAAGGGCATAATGAGGGTAAAATCACTTTACCCTCGCTATCTCCCCCTCACTTTTCAATCAACCGCAAAGATAATGACATGAATACTCTACGCATTAGCGCTCGTGCTGAAAAACGCCTGAAAACAGGGCATCTCTGGTTATACAGTAATGAAGTGGATAATCAGCATTCACCGTTAAAGTCTGTGGCGGTCGGTGAGCAGGTGGGGATAGAAAATCCTCAAGGTAAAATTCTGGCTTATGCGGTGATGAATCCGAATGCGCTGATTTGTGGAAAAATTCTATCACGTAAAAAAGCCTTTGATAGAAAGCAATTAAAAGCACGAATTCAAAATGCACTGGCTTTGCGTGATCAGTGCTACGAGAAACCCTTCTATCGTTTGTTGTATGCTGAAGGCGATTATCTTCCCGGTTTAATTATCGACCGTTTTGGTGATGTTTGTGTTGTGCAGATCAATAGCCTGGGCCTTGAGCCTTTTCAGCAAGCGATTGCCGAGATTCTGCAAGAGTTAACCGAATGTAAAGGTGTGTTGTTTCGAAATGATGGCAATAGTCGTCAGCAAGAGGGTTTTGCAGAGCAGGAGAATATCGAAATTGGTGATGTACCTGATTTGGTTGAAATCGAAGAAAATGAAACCCGATTTCTTGTGCCGGTAAAAGAAGGCCAGAAAACCGGTTGGTTTTATGATCATCGCGATAATCGTGCCAGAGTAGCAAGGCTTGCCAAAGGTAAAAAAGTGTTAGATGTATTCAGTTATATCGGGGCCTGGGGTTTGCCGGCATTAAAGGCAGGCGCAGCCAGTTTAACAGCAATAGATGCTTCTGAGTTTGCGCTTGATTGCCTTGAGCAAAATGCTGCATTGAACGGATATCCTGAAACCGTAATGGCCATGCAGGGTAATGCCTTTGATGCCATGTCTGCATTGTTAGAGCAGGGTGAAAAATACGACATTATTATTCTTGATCCGCCGGCGTTTATTAAAAAGAAAAAAGATTTTAATAATGGCTTGAAAGCTTATCGCAAGAGTAATGAACTGGCGCTTCGTTTGTTGGAAAAAGATGGCATGCTGGTTTCTGCTTCTTGCTCCATGCATCTGCCTGAAGATGAATTGCAAGATTGTGTGCAGCGTACGGCCAGGCATGTGGATCGGTCGATATCGTTGATTCACCGCGGTGGGCATGCAATGGACCACCCTATACATCCTGCGATAAAAGAGACGGATTATCTCAAGGCGCAGATCTATAAGCTACGCTAGTTACAGCGGATTTTATCCGCGGAAGGCGTACACATAGAAACTTGGCGGATAAAATCCGCCTACAAGTTGCAATCCGCAACCTGGTCGCTGTTATTCCCTTATTGAAGAATCTGGACTATATTTCAGATTCTTCAAACAAAATAATTCTTAACACGCCAATATCTTCAAGGGGAACTGATAATGCAAAAACCGGGACTGTTATCTAGGAAAATACAAATTACGGCTCTGTCTCTCATGCTGGCAAGTAGTATAGCGTTGGCGAAAAAAGATGAATATATCACACCGCTAGCCGTTGATGCATTGACGTTTGAAGAGGTGAACAAGACCTATAAATTGGTCGATATGAAAAAGGCCTTTAAGGAAAAAAACAGGATTATTATTGGTAATTACCGTGTCGGTTACACTGTTGCAAAAAGTTCTTATGCCAAAGAAAAGGGAGGGTCGCAAGTAGAAAATATAGGCAGCAATGGTTGGAAGACAGTAAGAACATTTAAAGATAAGGAGCTGAGATCAACTGTTCAGCTCGAAGGGTTAGAGACTGCAGATCTTAACAAAATCACCGAAAAAGCTTATCAGGACCTAATCAAGCGCCTGCAAGATACCGGTAGAGAAGTTGTGACAATGGATAAAATTGCAGATTCACCGGCGATTGCAGAAGAGTTAAAACTCAACAAGCTGCAAGAGAATGGTGAGTATTGGACCAATATAGGGATTGGTGAGGCAAGAGAGTTGATAGTTGTTACCTGGCCACAAGTTACGCCCCTTTGGTTTTTGATGGGTGATGTGCTGGATGTTGGGGGTTCATTAAAAGCCGCCGGAAATGCTTTAAAACAAAAGAACTTTGGTTTTGTTAAAGCAATAAGCGCTGAGCAAGATGCAGCTATTTTGGATGTCTCTGTAAAAATACAGTTTGCCAATGCCTGGAGCAAAAAGAAGCAAATGGGTGTTGACCCAAATATGACAATGAAAATCGCCAAGGTGACTTTGTTGTCATCGAAGAAATCCCGTATAGGAATTTTCCCGGGGCCTTCAGGAAGTATGGATTATTTCAAAAAGGCTGAAGGCTTTGATCTGGGAACCGGTTATGGTGATTACAGCAAGGATGTTACCGTAAAAGAAGATTGGTCGGTCAAAGGTAAAACGTTAGAGGTTACGGTGACTACAACGCCTGAGAGAATGGAAGAGGCTGTGTTAAATGGCTTGCTGTCTCTGAATGCAGCGATTGCGGCAGTGGCTGCTGAGTATCCTGCCAAATAATAAATGGTTGAATTTATGGGCAGATCCTCAAAAAGGGGATTTGCTCACATTTTATTTGTTGATGACAAGGTTTTCGTAGTGTATTTACGCTATTTCATTTTAATTTATAGGGATATGTACTAGTATCTGCAATATAGTAGTTCGTTTGATTACGGTATAAGGATATTCGATGCGTAAAATCTCTTTTTTTAGCTTTCATTCTTGTCAATTTATTCTCAACCAGAAGAGCCTGAGGCTCCTGAGACACCGGTTCTTGAAGTAGGTGGTATCGGGTTTCCATTTTTAATCTTGTTGACAGTGGTAGCCATATTTAGGCGAAAATTGTCACTATAGCTCCTTGTAGGTAGGACATTATGGGTGTAATAAATAAAATAGTTATCTCGCTATTCACAATAACCCTGTTAAGTGCTTGTGTCCCTGCTGTAGAAGCGCCACCAGTGTCTGCGCCAGAAGATGAGAAGATTAGTCCTTATGTGATGGTGATGCTTGATTATGGTACCGGCAGTTCCGGTTTTATGTGCAGTTCATTGTCGGACTGTGCATCGAAAATGTCCTCTGCGGCATTTGTTGAATTATGCCAACAATCTGCTGGTGGTGATGAAGTAAACTGCGCTATTTATTATTCTGATATTGCTGATGATGGCGTGGCAAATAATAGCCAGGGTGCGGCTAATTACAGTGGTATTAACACAGTAGCGAAACGTTTTGAATTTGAAGTTTTTGTTGCCATACTTACTGCCGTATTGAATGATGCTTCCGGTTTTCATATAGGTCTGGTGGTGCCCAATAGTGATTATGGTGGAACAGTGCTACAGGGTTTTGGGCTTATTGAAAGCGATGATGATGTTTTTCGTGATCAATTTATAAGTAAGCTGTTAGCTATTCCAAGGTTGGTTTCAGGTGCGTATGCTCATAAGTTTCAAGTGAAAGAAACACTTTATGAGCTGTATCGATATATTAATGGTGAGAGTTATATTAACCTGAAAAATACTAGCGGTAACTTCACAGCTTCCGGTTCACCCCGTGCAGAAGGTTTTACTGATTATGATGGTTGTGTAATCGATGGGGTAAGCTGTGATGCATTAACAGGTGTTATAACTGGTGGCGTTGATGCTGGCAGTTATGGTTCTCCATTTTTCGGCGATGAAACATGTGTAAGATTTTATAACCTGATTATGGCGTTTAGTGGGCCTAACATGGATAATGATCTTAACTCGGAAATTACAGCAGATATGTCGGCATTTGCGGCTAGTGGTGTTGATGAAATGTTAGCCTATTTGTCTAATGACGCTACTGACCTGGTAGCTGGTTTAGAGGGCGTACAAAATATGAAAAGCTGGATTATTTCTGATCCGATAGTTGTGGCAACTGTAAATGACTGGGCTGTTGCTGGTGGAACAGGGAGCGAGCCACTGCTGCTGGATGATTTAGTGCTTTTTGAGAGCCAGCTTCGCGATATTTTTACCAATACAGCTAATGGAACTTGTAATTAGGTTTTAAAAGGTAAACTGTTAGTTAATTTGGTTTATATCCCTTCTATCCACTTTTCGGTTTCTTCCCACAAGCGAGTAGCAATCACTGCATCATTAGCGTCATCACCTACATTGCCTGGTTGGCAGCGATCATAGTAGGTGCCGCCCTGAAGGTGGGGTTGTGTTGCGCAAAAAATCTGTGTTTGGGCACCTTGTTCGGGTGTTAGTAGTAATTTGGCTTCCAGGGGGGCTAGATAGCGGCGCATTTTTTGCACTATACCGGTTCCTTCTAGTCCCTTATCTGAAATATTGGTTGCAATAGAGCCAGGGTGCAAGGCGAAGGCTTGCAGGTTACTTTCCCTGGCATAGCGACGTTGTATCTCAAACGCGTTATGTACCAGTGCCAGTTTTGATAATCCATAGGCCGACCATGAGTTATAGGTTTCGGTCTGGGCAAAAAGTTGTGAATTTGAACCCTTGGTATGCAGGTGTGAAACAACATTAATAAGTCGTGCATCACCATTCTTTTTTCCGGTCTCAATAAGTAGTGGTAATAATAGATGGTTTAGATGTGCGGTGCCGAGGTAGTTAGTGCGCCAGTGAATTTCAAACTTATCGTTGGTTAATCGGGGTTCTTTCCATTGTGATAACAAATCCAGGTGTATACCTGCATTGTTGATTAAGCCATCAAGTAGTTCACCTCTTGTCTCTTTATACCATTTAGCGAATTCTGTCACTGACTTAGCCTTGGTAAGGTCAAGTTCGTGAGAATAGATGGTATCTGTAGTTATGCGGGTTTGAGTACGTAGTGCCTTGGCTGCTTCTTCAGGTTTTGAGCGTGTGGTGATAACAACAGTTGCACCCCATTGAAGCAGCGTTTTTGCAGTAGCAAACCCAATTGAATTGGGTGAGGCACCAGTAACAATATATTGTTTGCCTGCAAGGTTAATATGGGGTGCGTACGGCGGCTTGGCGAAAAGTTGGCGCGTTAGATGCCGTTGCATTTTTGTTAAATAGTCTTCAGTCATAAGTTGGTCATGTATTGATAAAATCTTTGATGAGTTCCTGGCTTTTGATCCATAGCATGTTTCCATTATCAGCATCTCGTGCTAACTCTGAAGAGAGCTTTTCACGCATCATATGCAGATAAACTCCTGTACGTTTTTTCATTTCGTCAGCACAGGCCAGATAGAGTACAGGTTCGGCTGCTATGTCGGGTCGTCTAAAAAACAGACTCATTATCGGTGATAATACAGGTTTTAAAAAGGGCGGTGATTCACGGGCAATATTTGAAGCAACTGGTCCGGGGCATAGTGCAAAAACAGCGGCATGTACTTCATTATCAGGATTAAGGCGTCGAGATAATTCATTGGCAAAAGTCGACATATGCAGTTTGCTTATGCCGTAATGTTTAATGCCTTCTTTTAAGCCATAGTCAACGAAATAGCCAAAGTGTTCAAAATCTATGGGTTCGGATGACTGATGCGCCTCTGAAGAGACAAAAATAATTCGGGGTATATTGTCATTTTTATCACTAGCCGGTTTTATTACACCGTCAGCAATGCATCGGTGCATAAATAAACGGTTTGCCAAAAAGTGTACGGCGAACATGAGTTCATAACCCTGGGCAGACCTGCGGGCGTTAAGTGGCATCAGGCCGGCGTTCAGAACAACGATGTCGAGAGTGATCTCCCTGTCACATAATTCATCACAGAGCGTATTGACGGAGTGAAGATCAGACAGGTCAACCGGTATCATTTCTATCTTATCGCTGCCAGAGGCTTTCTTAACTTCTTCACCTGCTTCAGGTATGCCTCCTCGACAAGCCATAATGACATGACCGCCCCGTTGCGCCAGTTGAATCGCTATTGCTTTGCCGAGGCCGCTATTAGCGCCGGTAACAAGGCATGTCTTGCCGTCTATGCGTTCGTCGTCATTTAGCGGTGGAAAGTGTCGTTTATTGCCAAACAGATCAATAATTGCTGTTGCTACAGCAGTAAACACGCTTTTGTGACCCACTGCAGTGGCGCCAGTCGTTTTTTTATCAGGTGTTACCATAATATCTTCTCTTTATTCGTGAGAGTTTTCTATTCATGGGGAATATTGTACTGCTCACGGTAAAACCCATACTGTTTTTCAATAATTTCAGTTGAAAGATCAAAATCAGTCAGGTGATAAACATGGCGTCCATAGCGATTTTGTTTGTTACGATTTTTCGTCTCTTTAGCTGCCTTCCGTGCTGCCTCAGTAAATTCAATACCTGCAAAGTGATAGATTTTTTCAAGTTCAAAAATCGGGTCTTTTACTAAATCATAGTATGAAACATCGAGAAAGCTATTGTTATTGTATTGTTCACGTACTTGAATCGATAAGCGCATCATACGTTCAACTTTTCTGGTCCAGTGGCGGGCGACTTCTTTGGCGTCAACATTGTCGCTGAATACACCTCTGCCATGAGCTACCATACTGCAAAATGATCCCATGGTTTTCTGTGGATCTCTGTGGGTTTGAATAATTTTAGCTTCAGGAAATACATTAAGCAATGTATCAAGATATTCCATATGGTGTGGTGTTTTCAAAACCCAGTTTTTTGCAGGGTGTTGAAAGTGTAAAACCTGCAAGGTTTTTTTCAGGTGTTCATAGGCTTTGGTACAATCGTTTTCTTCTAACCATTTTGCATAGGTAGGTACATGCATAATAGCTTCTGGTGATTGTGTCATAAAAGATAAGTCGAGTAATAGAATATCTTCCTCGGGTGCATCAAACTCGACAGGATGAATGGCAAAAAATTCAGGTGCCAGATAGGCCAGCCCTTTCTCGGCCAGTTTGGCTTTTTTAATGCGGTCTGTTGGTTCGCCCGGTTTTTCATTTTCAAGAGGCACCGGGTTTAATGCCTCCCATGAGATCAATGAACGCATATCGGAATCGGCAGCCAGTAAGCGATGCAGTGTTGTTGTGCCTGTGCGTTGTAAACCGGCGATAACAATAATATTACCCAGGTCGATATCGGTAATTTCAGGGTGTTTTTTGCATATGGCTTCAATGCGAAGCCGGTTTGCCAGTGCATCGACGAGTCGACCTTTTTGAATCATCAGACCCAGCATGGTAAGTTGTGCTTCGTTATTGGTTGACTCTATCAGTACTCGCAGTGGTTCAAGAAACCATTCGTCACCAAAGTCAGTTAATCCGGTTTTACGTTTGGCTGCGGCAATAAGTGTGTGGATATCGAGTTTAGGAGAAAAGCCGATTCTGTTTATCAGCTTGCCTGCGCCATTTAACAAGGCTATAGGTAATGGACGATAGGGATTATCGTAATGGTTAGATGTTTCTGTAATTGTTTTTGCCATTTTTAGATTTCTTTTATAAATCAAGATCGGGTTTTTATCGGTCAAGCGGGAATCTGTTTTCGTTAACCAAGACTTTTTACATCTACAAGTTTAACCACGCGTGTCTGAGGTTGTGGGTGTTCATTGGCTCGTACCCAGCGAAAACACATAGTGCCACTTTCATGAGCTACAGTATTAATCCAGTTGGGTACACCGGGGTCATTATGTGCAACAACAATACGTAGTGAGCCATCATCCCGATAGCTAGCCAGATGTTTATTGGTATGAATGGTGAAGTGGCGGTAGTCGAGTGATTCCATCCAGTAGTTGTTAAGTTGAAAGTTCCAGTGTTCGCATTCAGGTGGCATAACGTCGATAACCAGTGCTTCATCTTGCGCCAGTGCCCAGTGGCTGTGGTAATAAATGATATTGGGGTCACCACCTGCTGCGTTGGACACTTCAGGATCAAACATGGGTAGTTGATTGGAATTCTTCTGAAAGTCACGCGCCCACTTGGCAAATAATAGTGAGGCACCAGCAACCAGTGTGCTGGCAGAACGTAAGCCTTCATCCAGTTGCTGGGGAGTTAACGGGCTGGGTTCTTTATCGGCACCGATGCACTCGATGGTTAATTCGGCAGGCTCTTCGGTTTCTCGGTCAAGAAAAGTTTGACGAACAATCAGATTGCCAGATTCCGGTTGCATGGGCAGCCAGTTTTTATCCTGTTTGTTGCAGCTAACGATAATTGTAAATGTACCGTCTTCTTCGACTTCTATTTCGGAGCCTTCAAGGTAGCCGGAAGGAGGCATGCCGCCGCCTTGCCCATAATGGCCAATCTGTGTGCCAAAACCCAGATAATGAACGGTATTACGATTGCCTGAAATGCGGTATTCATACTCTCCACTGATACAGGCAGTCTGGTAGTAATTGTCGGGGTTGTCTGCACCCATTTTTACGGTTTCATGAACAACACGATGTAATACGGGTGCTTTGGGGTCAGCATTTTCAACAAAGGCTTCAAGACCGGCACGGGTAAGGCGGGTAAGATAGCGGTAACCCTCGGCCTGGCTAAAGGCGTCAGTTGGTGTGCCGGGAAATGTCAGTGAGGCGCCTGCAGCTTTCAGTGTGTCACAGAATTCTTCCCAGGCCTGGCCACTGACAATACGCTGTGACGCAACATCTGCCTCGGTTTTACCCCGAAGCTTCAGTACCCATAGTGATACTTTTCGGAAAAGGCCGAGTAGGGCGATGACCATTTTTCTCATTTGTTTCTCCTGCTGGAGCTTGTCTGTTTTTGGCTTGTTTGAAAAGTATACATCACGATCTGTATCTATGTGCTCACCCAAAAGAATTAGCGTGTGATTATTCCCGGGCTTGTTAAAGGGTTGAATGGATGAAGCGTATTGATTTGTATTCTATACTTGTTATATGGCCTCAATAAATAGTGCCCCGTAAGTATGCACGAGATTAATTTTTTTGAGCGAGGAGTAATCATATGAAGATAAAAGTTAAAGATATTATGAGTACTGAAGTGGTTTCGGTATCTTCTGATATAGGTCTTGATGTATTGGAGAGTGAATTATCCCAATATGGCATTAGTGGTGCACCGGTTGTCGATGATGGCAAGGTAATTGGGGTAGTTAGTCGATCAGATATTATTAAACAGTTAAATATTGAACAAACCTATGCAGCAGCAGTTTATGACTATTATGAGGGACCGTTCATTACGCATGATATTGAAGGTGAGCTGGATCAAATGGGCGCTATGGTTGGTTATAAAATGGAACATTTAACGGTCAGGGATATTATGCACCAATCTATTCTTTCAGTCTCGTCAGAGGCTTCTATTGTTGCGGCGGCCAAAATAATGCATCAACACAAGGTGCATCGCCTGTTGGTTAT
>CBDUPD010000010.1:0-13664 GCA_965368985.1 uncultured Spongiibacteraceae bacterium
TATTGATGAGCATGTGATGTTGGATGCTCTGGCTGAATTGTTGGAGATCAAGATTGGAGAATGTCTTGCGGGCAGATGCACACAATCATCATTGTTAAGAACGGGTCAAATGTTTCATCAGCAGCAGTTAAAACATATTGAGTGCGAACAGAGCCATATATTCCCATTGTGTAAACAATATTTTGGTAAGGAAGATTGGCAGAAGTTGCAGAGTCTTGCTGATGAAGTTATTGCTCGGGAAAATAATCTACAAGGTTATCAGGATATGCGGGAAAAAATTGTCAAAGGACATATTGTCACAATAAAGTAGCAAATAAATAGGGGTGTTGTTGTTCAAGTGATTAAAAATGATCTGGATCAAGGCTAAAAGATTTTAAAGAACTGAAAATGATATCGCTGGTTAGGTGTTGAGCCCCGACCAGATATTGGCCTCGTTTAGCCCCTCTTTTGAGGGGCTTTTTTATTTATCAAGATTTTTAGCCAATCAGTCATCCAGATTTGCAGTAGTGCGGAGTCCATCAAAATCGAGAATGGTTACTTCTTTGTGCTGGATATCTAATAAGCCATTTTTTCCAAAACGACTGAGTGTTCTGCATACGGTTTCTACAGTCAGTCCTAGATAGTTACTGATATCTGTACGAGACATTGCCAGACGGAAGCTGGATGCAGATAAGTCACGACTGGCATTACGAGCTGAAATAGTCAGTAATAGTGTTGCGATGCGTTGTTCTGCGGTTTTTTTACTTAACAGAGTAATGAGTTGTTGATCAGAAGTGATTTCCTGGCTCATTAGCTGAAAAAAGTGTGTTTGCAGGCTGGGTAGTTTGGTGGTTAATTCCTGAAAGCGGGTAAAAGGGATCTCACATATGGCGGTAGATTCAAGTGCCTTGGCTGAACAGGTGTGCTTGTTTTTACTGATGCCATCCATTCCGAAGATTTCACCCGGGAAATAGAACCCGGTAATCTGTTCTTCACCGTCATCGGTTATGCGGTATGTTTTAACATATCCTGAACGGATAGCATAAACAGAGGTGAAAGGATCATTAGCCCGATAGTGGTGGTCGCCTTTTTGCAATATACGTCCACGTTTAACAATTTCTTCAAGCTGTAAAATGTCGACTTCTTCAAGGGCTACAGGTAAGCATATTTTACCGAGTCGGCATTTATTGCAGCCCATTTCAGGATTGGTAGGGCATGAAGGATCAGACATAGTCATACTTGGCTTCGTTTCACTTTGCTATTAAGTGGAACTGTACCAGTAGTAGATGTGTTTGCCAATATGTCTGCTAGATTACTTTAGAGAAATTCTGTGAGTTTGGGTTATGATATAGATCAAAAATAACACATATATTGCGAATCATCGTTCTACCCTTGGGCAATACTTCAATATTTGTCTTTGTAATGTTCAATAACCCATCTTCTTGCATGGCCTTTAACTGTTGAAGTTCCTTGTCAAAATAGTCTTTAAATGACTCTGAAAATTGTTTTTCCCATTCATTGATATCAAAGGTGAGGTTGTCAATTAGTGCCATTATGACTGCTCGACGCTTGATGTCATCATTACTACATTGTAAGCCTTTATTTACAGGCAGTTGCCCGTTATTGATCGATTGGTAGTATTCCTCCAGAGATTTGTTGTTTTGTGAGAAATAGGTAGCGCCTGAGCTTATGGAAGAAACACCTAGTCCAATTATATCTGTAGCCGTACATGTAGAGTACCCTTGAAAGTTTCGCCATAGCTTGCCGCCTTTCTGGGCTACAGCGAGTTCATCAGAGGATTTAACAAAGTGATCCATGCCAATAGGTAGGTAACCGGCTTTTGTGAGCGTTGAGCTGATTATATTAAGCATTTCAAGCTTTTGTTCGGCAGTTGGCAGTGTTAAGCGATCAATAGCTCTCTGTGCGCTGAAATGCTCAGGAAGGTGCGCATAGTTGTAGAAGGTGATTCTGTCCGGGCTGAGCCTGATAACCTTCTGGGTAGTTTCAATAAGGCTTTGAAGAGTTTGTTTTGGCAGGCCATAGATAAGGTCAATATTGATAGAATTAAACCCATAATCTCTAGAGGCATTCATAATTTCTTCTACAGTATCAAAGCTGCTAATGCGGTTTACAGCCTTTTGCACTTCAACTGAAAAGTCCTGAACCCCGATACTTAGTCTATTAAAGCCCAGTCCCTTCAGAAGGGCGAGATTGTCTTTACTAACTGTTCGAGGGTCAATTTCTATACTGTATTCGCGGCTCTCATTATCAGTTAATTTAAAATATCTTGATATGGTATGTATCAAACGTGTCATTTGTCCTGCATTCAGGAAAGTGGGTGATCCTCCTCCTAAATGCAGTTGAGAGACTCTTCTCTGGTGACTGATATGCTTATGGAGTAACGCCATCTCTTTTTCAAGATAATCAAGGTAGGTATCAGCTTCTTGTCTATTCTGGGTAACGACTTTATTGCATGCACAGTAATAGCAAATGTCCTGACAAAAGGGTAGGTGAATATAGAGTGATAAGGGTTCAAATGTTTTATTCTTAATTGAGGTTAATGCTGCTTCATAATCTTTTGCAGTGTAATCAGATCTAAATTGCATGGAAGTTGGGTAGGAGGTATACCGCGGCCCTCGCAGATTATACTTATCGACAAGGGTTTTATCGAATTGTATGTTTTCGGGGTTTGAAGAGTTATCCATGCTGCATTGGTATATGGGTGATTTTGGCTAGCTTATAATGACATTAAATTTTCATATTGATTTAGATCATCAAAATATGTTTTAGCAATAAGATGTCGATAGTCAGCTTTATTTAATCAAACGTTAATGTTTATGCTGAAAGTAGATTGCAGGAAATGTCGTTAGAAAGATTTTTGTTAAGTAGAAAGCTACGTAATATTGGATGGCTTGTTCTTTGTTTTATCTAGCCATAGTAATAGTGAAGGAAGAAGAAGGAAGTCCAGAGTTAGTGCAGCTAGAAGAATTATAGCAGTCAATATGCCAAGGTTTGAGTTTGGAGTAAAGCTTGAGAACATTAAAATAGAAAAGCCTGATACCAAAACAGCTGTGGTGATCCATAATGGTGCGCCTATTCGGTGAAATGTGTATCTTATGGCATCTTCACTATTGTAGTTTAATTCTCTGCGCCCCCGTAAATATTTGCTGATGAAATGTACTGTGTCGTCAACAATAATACCTATTGTAATGCATAGTACCATCATTTGACTGGTATCAAGAAAACCATTGTATAGGTACCATATCCCATAACCAATTCCCATGGGGAATATGTTAGGTATTATGCTGATGATTCCGTAACGGATGGATTTAAAAATAAAAGTCAGGATGATCGAGATCAGCAATAGAGCAAATAAAGAACCTTTTATGCTACTGGTCAGTACTTCTCCTCCAAGGTATGCCCACATAACAGATAATCCGGACCCCGGGTAGAACATGTGCTCAGGTAAAGTTTTTGTTATCTGTTGTTGAAACCGGTTGGTTAGTTCAATCATTTGTAGTGAGTCAATGCTAGGTAAGGCAACAATCAGTTTTGTAGCTGTTTTGTCAGGTAGAATGTAGTGACTCATGCCCGAATCGGCAGGTTGGGACATTTCAAGAAGCAATAGATATTGCGCAGCCTCTTCTTGAGTGTCTGGAATGCGATAGAAGTCTGGGTTATCTCCATGCATGTTTTTATTCAGTCGTTTGATTACGTCAGAATAAGAATAAACATTTTTTACTTCCGGTTGATTTCTTAGCCAAAGTGTAAAGTCATCAAGAGCATGCAGATATTTCGGGTCAGATATAGAGCTGTTCTTATCGGCTTTAAAAGAATATTCGATATTATAAAAACCACCAAAGTAATGGTCTATCACTTCATTATCCAGTCGAACCTGGGATGGTTTTTTTAGATTTTCAGTAAAGCTGTCGTTGATTATATTTTGTGTCGATAAAATTAACATTATAGTTGAGATTAGAATGCTGCCTATTAAAATCTGATAATGGTTGCGTACCAAAAAATCAGAGAATATGTCCATATTTGAATGGCTGATAGATGTTTTTTTCTTGTTTGTATTACTGATGGGAAGCATCATAATTAGTGCGGGTAGCATAGTGAGTGATAAAACGGTAACTATAAAAACGCCTAGTGCCGTGATATTGCCAAGGTCATGTGCTGGCGGCATGTCAGATAAGTTCATGCTCAAGAAGCCAAGAATTGTTGTTAGGCTTGTAATGAAAATTGGTTGCAGGTTGATGCGGTAGCTTTCTGCGAGAGCATTCAATTTACTTTGCCCCTGACGGTAGGCTTGTAAAAAGCAGACAATAATATGTACGCAATGGGCAATTGAAATCGTAATGATGATATTAATTGAGGTAAAAGAAAGTAAGTTCATTATAGTGCCAAAATGTGCCGCTAGCCCAATTGCAGAAATACATGCAGAGATAGTGACAATACCGATGGCTAATACTGATAAAAATGACTGCAAGAAAATGATAAGCATGCCAAAGATAACCAGAAACATTAAAGGTATTAGTATGACGGTGTCTTTATAAACGGTGTTATTGACTGTGGCATTGGTAATAACTTTTCCAGTCATTAAAATATCAATGTGTGGATACTTTTTTTCCAATAGTGCTGCAAGCTTTCTTGCTTCACGTGCCAGATAGAGTTCACTGTTGATACGGTCTTCAGTTGGGAATCGAGCCAGAAGGTTAACCAGCGCGACTTCTCCATGGTAGCTGGCAAGCCGGTTTACTGTTGCTGCATCAGTTAATGCAAAGTGTTTAATCTTCTGAATCTGCTCATCACTTAGGTTTTTTGCGTCTTGTATCAGTTCTTCCACAAAGAGCTCGTCATTTTTGCTCCAGGTGTAGGTGTAGTTAGATAGTGAGTCAACTCGTTGGCTATAGGGGAGTTTGCCAGCTTCGAAAGTCAGCTCTTCGACGATTGCAAGATTCTCTCGGGTAAAAAGTTCACCTTCTTTGATTAATATTACAAATGTAACGGTATTAACCCTGCCATAGTCATGTTGCATCTCTTTGATGCGTTGAAAGTGAGGGTTATCTTCACTGAAATACAAATTAGGATCGGCATCAAATTGAACAAAATTAAGTCCATAAGCGGCGAGCATGCAGAAACATACGCTGAATGAAAAATTTATCCAGCGACGTTTTATTATTGTTTTGGATACATGTAGCTCCAAGAATATTTTCTCTAGGATTATCAGATTTTATTATTGGTTGAATTTCTATTTTTTCGTATGGCGTGAAGCTTAGCATTTTGAGGTATGCAATGTATATTCAAGCTTATAAACTCCTGTAAAAAGGAGAACTGGATGCTAAATAGTAAAGATATTCCTGATAGTGCCCACTCATAACGATGAACTCATTAGAGTTTGTCCTCAATTAATTCATCCGAACCAGAACCCGGTTAACTGTTTTTTGGCAGATAAAGCTTCTCATATCTGGAATACTGCCTGTATATTTGCTTATATCTAATAATTTATAACAAAGGCATTTAATGGTGAAGATCTCTGTTGTTATACCTGCGCATAATGAGGAAGATTACCTATTAAAATGTATTCAATCGGTTAAGACAGCCGCAAAAGAATTCTCGGGTGATGTCGAGATTGTTGTTTGTGTCAATCGATGTACAGATGCGACGGAACAAATTGCGCGAGAGCAGGGCGCGATTGTGGTCGAAGAAATAGAGGCGAATGTCGCTAGTGTTCGTAATGCGGGAATGGCGGCCGCATCAGGGGATGTCATTGTCACCCTTGATGCAGATTCAACGATATCCAGCTATTTTCTGTGTGCTGTTGAAAGTAAAATGAAAGATTCTAAGTATGCTGGCGGCTGTGCACTGTTGATTGTTGATGAGTTTAATCTGGCGTCGATTCTGCTTGGAGTCGTGCTGGTCTTTCCGGCTTTGATGCTTATGCGTTTTTCTGCCGGTACGTTCTGGATATCCAGAAAAACCTATTCTGATGTTGGCGGTTTTGATGAAAGCTATTTGACGGGAGAAGACTTTGAGTATTGGCGCAGGCTAAGAAGATATGCTCGTTCAAACAAGCTAAAGTTCGGGATGTTGATCAAGTCGTATGTTTTAACATCGGGTCGAAAAATGGATGAGTTTGGTCCATGGTTTATGTTAACTCATCCGCATTGGTTTTATTATGCGATTAAAGGTGATAATCAGGAATTTGCAGATAGATACTTATATAAAACCTCACGAACCAAAGGAAAGAATTCCAAAAGTGAAAAATAGATACATTATGTTAGTGAGTTTTAGAGACTTTTGTTAAAGAACAATCTCAGATATTGTATTATTTTGGAAGGCGTCAGGTGCAACTTGTTATGCAAGTAAAAGAACACAAAGTGATTAAAAGAAATAAATCCTTTTTTCCTGAAGCGATTGCTGCACCCGATGATTTTGTCGTTGATCAAGGCAGGGATGTAGACTTTCTTCAAATCTGGAAAAATGACTTTTTGTTTTTGTCTCCCTACTGTATCGATAGTCAGCAACAGGAAGTTGTTTTTGTGCGTGTTACCCCAGAGATAGATCTGTTAAAGACGTCTCCATTCTTTTATCAAGCGCAGCGCCTCCACGCCGTTATGATTTATCGATTGGGTTTTGAGCAGCTTTATGATTTAGCTGGCAGTCTGCCTGATCATTCGAATAACACCGGTTTTATTTTTTCAACAGGGCGTTGTGGTTCAACACTGTTTGGGCGTTTGATGGAGGCATCTCCGGATATCCAGTGCATTTCTGAACCGGATATATATACTCAGGCAGCGATAAATTATGATTTTCCATTTGATGAAACATTATCTTTGCTGCGTGCGTGTACCCGTATTCTTGTTCATATTCATTGTCAACGAAATCCGGATCGACCTTTTGTTCTGATTAAGTTGCGTAGCCAATGTACTTATATTGCAGATCAGTTCCATCAATCTATGCCTTGTGCAAAAAGAATTTATCTATATCGAAATGGACTCGATGTATTCAATTCTTTTTACGTATTAATTCCCGGATTAATTCGCAAAGTTATGAAAGTTATTCCGGTTGATCGCTGGTTGTTTTCGTTAAAGCCTATTAAACGAAAAATAGAAAAAATGTGCCCGGTTTTGCAGCATCCATCATTTAGTGGTATTCATTTGTCAGTGTTTAATGCATTGGCGCTGATGTGGCTATCTAACATGGTTTGCGCAGCAAGTCTGGAGCATAAAACCCCTGGATTTTTTAATAATAAATTGAGATATGAAGACCTGATAAATAACCCGGTTAAGGAGATATCGGCAATTCTACAGTCCATGGAACTGGCAAAGGCGAAAGTTGAAAAACTTGAACAGGAGTTGATTAATAATTCACAACAAGGTTCCCGATTGGAAAGCCGGGGTGTTAATTGTTTAACTAATAGCGATATTGAAAAGTTTAACCAGTTGATCGCTAAACACCCAACGATTAAAACCAGTGTTTATAGGTTGTAGTAACTACCGATCTTTGCGAAAGTATTTTTCTCTGTACTTATTATTGTCGCATTCCTGCGGATATATAGGTACATTACGGTAATTAAAATAGTAAGATTTGGATACAGTATGTCGGATAAAGACAGTGTGATTTCCGCAACCCGGTTTTGGATAGAGCAAGTTGTTATTGGTTTGAACTTTTGTCCTTTTGCAAGAAGAGAAGTGGAAAAGAACAGGGTAAGATATTCTGTCTGTGAAAGTGGTAAGAAAAAAGATGTATTGGAATGCTTTCTAAGTGAATGCCGGTTATTAGATGATGATAATAACATTGAAACTACATTGTTAATATTACCTCGGGGCTATTCTGATTTTTCTATATATCTTGATGTGTTAGATCTTATCCAACAGTTGTTAGAAGCTGAAGGTTATGAGGGTGTTTATCAGCTGGCAAGTTTACATCCAGACTATTGTTTTGAAGGAGAGGATTTTGACGACCCGGCCAATTTCACCAATCGTTCTCCGTATCCTATGATTCATATATTAAGAGAGCAAAGTCTTGAGCGTGCCTTGGGGGCACATCCTGACCCGGAATCTATTCCCGAGAGAAATATTAAATTGGCAAGAGAAATGGGTTTTGACCAAATGCTTGCGCTTTTGGTTCGTTCAACCTTATAAAGCTAAATGAAGGTGATCTTTATAACGTTCAATTAATAGCTCACCAGCCATTGATGCAGCTGCTTGTGTATTAAAGTTTTCGGAAGTCCCCAACGTCTTGCCATTATATTTTACGATTGCGTAGAATTTGTGGTGACGTTCTTTTATTTCAATACCAGTGGTATGGTTTTTTATTATTGTTTGCATTTTAATGCCTTCTAAAATTACTTTCCCTATCCATGTTCTGATCAAATTATAGACAATAAATTAAAGTATGGAGAATATTTTTCAGACTGATTTGTTGTATATGGCGTGCTTTTTATAGAGTTTTGCCATAAAGAAACTATTGTGAAGGTGTTTAACAAAAGATTACATTGTCAGGGTCGAATATTATTTTTCAAAAGCTAAACTTATAGATAAGGGAGTTGAAAACGAATTGTTGATTTGGAATGGGTTGAAACTAGCTAACCTTGTAAGGAGAGTGTTATGCGAAAACTAATATTTGGGATTATGATTTTAGGTATGGCTCTGTTGGTACCGGCACTATTTTTATTTCAGCCTCACCTTGTGAATCATCAACAGTTAGCCTGGGCGACTCTTGTTATATGTGGCGTGGGTGTATTTATTGTTGCTATTTGTATGAACATTGAAGAGCAGGTAGATGATAACCCTTATTATGTTGAGATGCTCAAAGCCAAGCGTGAGCAAGTTCGGCTGAATCAAAAATTGGCAAAATAATGCCGGGTGACTTGTATTCGATGAATTGAATAATTTTAAAATGTTCTGATAGTATTGATTTAGAATGACACAGACATAAAAAAAGCCCCGTAGACGGGGCTTTTTATGAAAAAAACTATTTATCTTTGTAGGTGTTGTAGTTTGTTTTCTACGCCATCCCACTCTTCAGCATCCGCAGGAGCCTCTTTCATCTCGGTGATGTTTGGCCATACTTCTGCAAGTTCTGCATTTAGCTCAATGAAGACTTCCTGGTCTGCAGGTACTTCATCTTCAGAGAAGATGGCATCAACAGGGCACTCTGGCTCACATAATGCACAATCAATACATTCGTCAGGGTGGATAACGAGAAAGTTAGGGCCTTCATAAAAACAGTCAACAGGACAAACTTCTACACAGTCAGTGTGTTTACAGTTAATACAGTTTTCGCCGACAATAAAAGTCATGGTTGTTCCTCGAAAATATCTACTAATGTTACAAGCGCGGTAGTCTACAGATATTTTGTTGCGATGTTAACTATTAGTGACAAACATTTAAGCTAACTTGCTGATCAAGATCAAATTAGGCTTAACTTTTCTTTTAACTCGTACAAAATATCCAGTGCTTGCTTTGCAGAGACCTCGTCAGGGTTAATTGTTGCTAAATACTCTTCAATAATAGAGTGTTGAACTGGCTCCAGTGGCAGTTCGTTTTGTTGAGGGGCCTGTTGGTTGAATAACCCCTGTTGCTCAAACTCGGTTTGTTCGAGTTCCAATAGCTTGTTTTTGGCTGAAATAAGAACATGTTGTGGAATGCCTGCAAGTTTGGCTACTTGTAAGCCGTAGCTCTGGTTGGCTGGCCCCTCCTGAATATTGTGCATAAAGATAATATTGTCGTTATGTTCTGTGGCAGTCAGGTGAATATTGGCTGATTTCTCAAAGTGCTCTGGCAAGATGGTCAATTCAAAATAATGTGTAGCGAAAAGTGTCATTGCCTGAATATTTGCTGCCAGCTCTACAGCACAGGCCCAGGCTAATGATAGTCCGTCAAAAGTACTGGTGCCACGGCCAATTTCATCCATTAAAACGAGAGATTTGCTGGTGGCATTATTAAGGATATTGGCTGTTTCGCTCATTTCTACCATAAAGGTAGAGCGCCCGCCGGTAAGCCTCGCCCTCACCGGGCTCGCCAGCCGAAACCTTTTGCAGGTAATGCGTGCGCGACTGCAGGGCAATGCTGAGCCGCTCGGACTCGGCGAGCGCCGGCAAGGTCGTCGGCACTGCCTATGCGAGTAAAAATCTGATCAACCAGACCAATTTCAGCTGAGAGTGCGGGTACAAAGCTGCCAACATGAGCCAGTAATACAATTAAAGCTGTTTGGCGCATATAAGTTGATTTACCACCCATGTTTGGTCCGGTGATAACCAGTGTGCGACGTGTGTCATTGAGAGTTGTATCATTGGCGATAAAAGGGGTATCCAGTACATCTTCTACTACCGGGTGCCGGCCTTGATGGATATTTATGATGGAATCTTCCAGCATAATTGGCTGGCAAAAATTCAGACGTTCAGCGCAGCTGGCAAAGTTGGTTAATACATCAAATTCTGCAACGGCCTGGGCGCACTCCTGTAACTCTGCCAAAGATTCGTTGAGTGCTTCGATAAGCTCTTCATAAAGTGCTTTTTCTCGACTCAGTGCGCGAGATTTAGCGCTTAGTGCCTTATCTTCAAAAGCTTTTAGTTCGGGTGTGATGAAGCGTTCAGCATTTTTTAGTGTCTGGCGACGAATATATTCAACAGGTGCTTTATTTGCCTGACCTTTACTGATTTCAATAAAATAACCATGCACTCTGTTATAGCCGACTTTTAAAGTTGGTATACCGGTGCGTTCTTTTTCCTGTTCTTCGAGTTTAACCAGATAATCGCCTGCATTCTGACTAATAGCCCGAAGTTCATCGAGTTCAGCATCATAACCTTCAGCGATAACCCCTCCATCTCGTATGACTGCAGGAGGATTTTCGATAACAGCTTTTTGTAAAAGGGTATCAATCTCAGGAAATGTAGAAATATTAGTTAATAAACCACGTAATAATGGTGATGTGGCTTGTTTGGTAGTAGTTTGCAGCTCAGGTAATACAGCGAGTGATTGTTGAAGTCGTGTTAGGTCACGAGGTCGGGCAGAGCGCAATGCAATACGGCCCAGAATACGCTCCATATCTCCAACAGACTTAAGAATATCGTGACAGCTTTCATTGAGATATAGCTCATTGAGGCAGGCAAGTGCATCATGTCGAGCCTCAATAGCCGCTTTGTTACATAATGGCTGGTTTAACCATCGGCGTAATAGGCGAGAACCCATGGCTGTAGCGCAGTGGTTAATAACGCTGAATAAAGTGTTCGACTCAGTACCGTTAAGATTGGAATCAATCTCCAGGTTTTTTCGGGTGGCTGCATCCAGTCGTACATTGTTGTCGCGGCTTTCATGACGCAATGTGCGTATGTGGGGTAAATCACCACGTTGGGTTTCTTTGGCATAAGCCAAAAGGCAGCCGGCAGCAATAATGGCGCGAGTGAGTTCGGCACAACCAAAGCCTGTTAAATCTTTTGTTTGAAACTGCTGGTTAAGCAGGCGAAGTGCAGTTTCGCTGTCGAATTCCCAGGATGGTCGCAAACGCAACCCCTTGGGGTAATTGAGAAAAATGGATTCCTTGCATTGCTCATCAATCAACAGTTCAGCAGGTTGTAATCGATAGAGTTCACTTTCGGCAATACTTAATTCGTCAACTTCAAAAACCCCAAAGCGACCAGAAGACATATCCATAACGCTGAAGCCATAAACGTTGTCATGTTCGAAAATGGAGACAAGCAGGTTATCTTGTCTTTCTTCCAGAAAAGCTTCATCACTGATTGTGCCAGGCGTAACTATACGCATTACCTTGCGTTCTACAGGGCCTTTGCTGGTTGCCGGGTCACCAACTTGTTCGCAGATGGCTACGGATTCGCCAAGTTTTACCAGCTTGGCCAGATAGCCATCAGCAGAGTGGTGAGGAATACCACACATAGGAATAGGGTTGTCGCCGGTTTTGCCTCTGGCTGTCAGGGTGATATCTAATAACTCTGCAGCCTTTTTTGCATCATCGTGAAACAGTTCGTAAAAATCGCCCATTCGATAAAATACCAGCTCATGGGCATGTTGGGCCTTGATTTTCAGGTATTGCTGCATCATGGGTGTCTGGGTAGAAAGTGCAGCTGTCATGGTGATTTGATTCCTGATTTTCATAATAGAAACAAGTGGCTGACTATTCTATGCAAGATGAATGGAATTGGGAATGCCTACTTGCTTTGAGCAGGTTTAATTTTTACTATATGCGCCCTCAGAAACCTTATCTATCCAAATACGCTGGTGATTAGAATGACAGATGCTGCTAATAAGCTGACCTTACCTGAAATTGTACAAAGTGCTATTGATGCTTATGGCGACAAGGTTGCTATAAAGGAGCAGGTGTCAGGTAAGTCAGTAGAGGTTACCTATAATCAGTTAAACGACTTGCGTTGGCAGGCAGCGAGAGCATTTCATGCTCTGGGTATTGTTAAGGGTGACAGAGTTGCAATTTGGGCGCCAAATGTCAGTGAGTGGATTGTAGCCAGTATTGGCTTGCAAAGTCTTGGTGCTGTTTTGGTGCCTCTGAATACACGTATGAAGGGTTCGGAAGCTGCTGATATTATCAACCGTAGCGGTGCAAAGATTTTATTGACTCTTCCAGAATTTCAGGCGGCACCCAATTCGGTTATTCGCTATCTTGATTTGCTGGCTGAAGAAGATATGCCCAGACTGCAATATAAAATTGTTTTACGCGGTGAAGCAGAGGGTGTAATTGGCTGGAATGATTTTTTAAGCAAGTCTGAAGGTATTGATCAGGCTTATATTGAAGCTATCTCAAAAGAAATTTCACCAGACGACACAATGGATATGTTGTTTACATCGGGTACAACCGGTAAGCCTAAAGGTGTTATGTGTGCGCATTCGCAGAATATACGTACTGTTAGTGCCTGGGCGGATACGGTAGGTTTACGTGATGATGATAATTACCTGATCATTAACCCTTTCTTCCACTCTTTTGGCTATAAGGCAGGTTGGTTAGCATGTCTTATTAAAGGTGCAAAGATACTTCCAGTGCTGTCTTTTGATCTTGATGCAGTGTTAACACAAATTGCTGAAGATAAAGTATCTATGTTGCCAGGGCCGCCAACGATTTATCAGTCTATTTTGGCGCTTCCGAATCGGGCTGATTATGATTTGTCGAGTCTGCGATTAGCTGTAACCGGTGCGGCAGCGGTACCTGTTGAGCTTGTAAAGAAAATGCGTTCAGAGCTGAATTTTGAAACAGTTGTTACTGCTTATGGATTAACTGAAACTTGTGGTTTTGTTTCTATTTGTCGCCCGGAGGATGATGCTGAGATTATTGCAACGACATCAGGTCGTGCAATGGATGGTGTTGAAGTAAAATGTGTTGACGCTGAAGGTAACGAAGTGCCACGTGGTGAGGCCGGTGAAATCTGGGTGCGTGGTTACAATGTAATGAAAGGTTATTTTGATAATGAAGCAGCCACGAAAGAAACCATGAGTGATGATGGTTGGTTGAAAACCGGTGATGTGGGTGTCATGGATGATAATGGTTATATCAATATTACTGACCGTATTAAAGATATGCTTATCAGTGGTGGTTTTAATGTTTATCCCGCTGAAATTGAGAATGGCATAAGCAGTATTGATGGCGTTGTGCAGGTTGCGGTTGTTGGTGTACCTGATGAGCGTATGGGTGAGGTAGGTAAGGCATTTATTGTT
>CBDUPD010000011.1:0-13475 GCA_965368985.1 uncultured Spongiibacteraceae bacterium
TTGGTGATACCGGAGAACTGCCGTTTTTTGAACACTTTTATAGTGGTGGTTTCGGTTCTGTAAGGGGTTACGAACGTTCCAGTCTTGGGCCAAAAGGTACTCCCGCACAATTCTATGTGCCTAATCAGGGGCTTTCAGGAGTACCGGGTTATGTATATGATGTTGTGTCCAGAAAATTTATTATTCAGGATTTGAGTTCAAGGCCTGATACATTTGGTGGTAATATTCTTGTTGAAACAGGTGGGGAACTTATTTTTCCTATGTGGTTTATAGAGGATCGCCGTTCTCTCAGAACAGTTCTTTTTGTGGATGCCGGCAATGTGTTTGATTCAGGATGTGGGGAACGACAGCAGACTTGTTATGATCTTGACTTACAGCAACTCAGGGCATCTTATGGGTTTGGTTTAACATGGATTAGCGCTATGGGGCCCTTGACATTTAGTATCGCGAAACCATTAAATGAAACAAGTGATGATAAAACAAAGTTCTTCCAATTCTCGATTGGAACGGGTTTTTAGGGTAAGTAAAACGATAATATAAGGTAATGAGAATGAAGCATCTATTAACAGCAATACTCTTATTAGGTAGTTCACTATTAGCATTTGCTGATGGAAAAATAGCAGTCGTTGATTTTGAAAAAGCAATATTAAACACCGATCGGGTAAAAGAGAAATATCAGGAGCTGGAAGCAGACCCTGATAATATGAAAAAAATGGAAGAAGCCAAGGCCATTCAGGCCGAATATAAACAGCTGGCAGAGAGGTTACAAAAAGAATTCCCTACAATGAGCATAGAAGAGAAGCAAAAAGCAGATGCACAGTTAAAAAGTAAACAAGCTGATCTTGAGCATATTGGCAGAAAGATACAGGATATTTCTCTAGCTGCGATTAAGCCGATAATGAGTGACATGAATCGCCAGGCTCAGATTATTGTGCAAGAAATCATCAGTGTTGAGGGTATTGGCTTGTTATTGCATAAAACGCCTCAGGCTCCTTTGGTTATTCATGCAGACACCAGCTTTGATATCACTGCAAAAGTGACCGATAAATTGAACAAGCTGAACAGTAAAAAGTAATGATGCATATTTTCTTCTGTTGAACAGCATTATTCACTTGGTGCAAAGAAAATAGAAAAAAACCGGATAGATAGCTCATCAAATGATGCGTTATCTATTAGAATAGATCGATTAAACGGCAAACAGGCCTTCACCTCTTTATAAAGCAATTAGGATCCCACTCATGATGTATCTAGAAGAAATTCGGGAATACCTTCCTCACCGATACCCTTTTTTGCTGGTAGACCGTGTAGTGGAGCTGAATGAAGGTGAAAATATTATTGCCTATAAGAATGTCACTATTAATGAGCCATTTTTTGATGGGCATTTTCCTTCTTATGCTGTTATGCCAGGAGTGTTGATTACCGAAGCGATGGCTCAGGCTGCTGGTATTCTTGGTTTTAAAACCATGGGTAAAAAGCCTGCTGAAGGATCAATGTATCTGTTTGTGGGTTCTGACAAATTACGTTTCAAACGCCAGGTTGTGCCAGGTGACAGGCTTCAACTAGAAGCGAGAATACTTTCTGAAAAACGTGGTATCTGGAAATTCGAGTGCAAAGCATCAGTTGATGGTGAACTGGCTGCTGCAGGTACCATTTTGTGTGCTGACAGGAAACGTTAAACGTGATTCACGAGAGTGCTATTATCGATCCCTCTGCCAAACTGGCAGATGATGTCAAGGTAGGACCATATACCATTATCGGGCCCAATGTAGAGATTGGTGAAGGCACTGTTATTCACTCTCATGTAGTGATCAAAGGGCCAACAAGCATTGGCAAGCATAATGAGATTTATCAGTTTTCATCGATTGGTGAAGACACGCCAGACTTGAAGTACAAAGGTGAGCCAACCCGACTTGAAATAGGCGATTATAATATTATTCGTGAGGGAGTGACTATTCATCGAGGCACGATTCAGGATAATGGGGTCACCATTGTTGGTCATCATAATTTGATAATGGCTTATGTGCATATAGGTCACGATAGTATTGTTCATGACCATACGATTATGGTGAACAATGCTGCACTTGCCGGGCATGTAGAAGTAGGTGACTGGGCTATTCTTAGTGGTTTTACCCTTGTACACCAATTTTGCAAGATTGGCCCGCATGCTTTCACTGGAATGGGAACTGCTGTTGGAAAGGACATACCAGCCTATATTACTGTAAATGGCAGCCCTGCAGCCCCTTTTGGTCTTAACTCTGAAGGTTTGAAGCGTCGAGGCTTTAGCCCCGAAACAATTAGTCAGCTCAAGAAAGCTTATAAGATAGTTTATCGACAAGGTCATACAACTGACGAAGCTATCTCTCAATTAAGCGATATGCTTGATCAGTGCCCAGAGACTCAGTTGTTAATTGATTCCATTTCTCAGTCTCAACGAGGCATTGTTCGATAAATGCTTGTTGCCATTGTCGCAGGTGAATCATCTGGAGATATTCTTGGCGCAGGACTTATCCAGTCTTTAAAAAAACTTGATCCGGATATTTCATTTGTGGGCATTGGTGGCCCTAAAATGATTGCCGAAGGTTTTGAAAGTTTATTCCCAATAGATAGACTGTCGGTAATGGGCATTGTTGAGCCTCTAAAGCGACTGCCTGAACTGTTAAATATCCGTAAAACAATAAAAAATTACTGCATGGGCAATGATGTCGATCTATTCATCGGTATTGATTCCCCTGACTTTAATCTGCCAATAGAGCGTTTTCTGAAAGCAAAAGGCAAAAAAACGGTACATTATGTATCTCCTTCAGTATGGGCGTGGCGGCAAGGACGGATTAAAAAAATAAAGCAATCTGTTGACCTTATGCTTACCTTGCTACCGTTTGAAGCAGGGTTTTATCAAGAGCATCAAGTGCCCGTGAAATTTGTGGGTCACCCATTAGCTGATGATATAGCCATGCAGCCTGATACTGAACAAGCCAGAAAATATCTGGGTATTGCTTCAGGGCAAAAAGTTATTGCCCTAATGCCAGGGTCTCGAGGTGGTGAGGTGAAACTGTTAGGGTCATTATTTTTACAGGTGGCTGCGGTTATTCAGCAACGGCTTGGTGAGTGTACATTTCTTATTCCTGCTGCGAATGCTGAAAGAAAAATTCAGTTGGAAAGCCAGCTACAAGTATTGGGTTCAGATTTTTCCAAGGTTAACAATATCAAACTGTTTGACGGACAATCACATCAGGTAATGGAGGCTTCAGATGCGGTTTTGTTGGCTTCGGGCACTACGGCACTTGAGGCAATGTTACTGAAAAAGCCCATGGTGGTTTCTTATAAAATGGCGAAATTCTCTTATGCCATTATTTCACGACTGTTGAAGTCTAAATATGTTTCTCTACCTAATCTGTTAGCTGATAAGCCTCTGGTGCCTGAGATATTGCAAGATGATGCAACGGTAGAGCATTTGTCTAATGAGTTGGAAAAAGCACTGACAGATAATAACTACCGCAAGAGTCAGGTAGATGCCTTTTACGAATTACATGAATCAATAAAGTGTAATGCCAGTACAACTGCAGCCAATGCGGTAATGGAGTTGTTGAAATGAATGATGAGTTAAAAGATTTGATCAACTATCAGGGAAAATATCTGGCAGGTGTTGATGAAGTGGGGCGTGGCCCTCTAGCAGGTGATGTGGTTACAGCAGCAGTAATTCTTGATCCTGAAAACCCCATTGAAGGCTTGGCAGATTCAAAAAAACTTACCGAGAAAAAGCGTGACAGTTTGTTCATAGAGATACAGGAAAAGGCATTGTCATGGGCAGTCGCTCGTTGTTCTGTAGAAGAAATTGATGAGCTTAATATTTTACAGGCTTCATTATTAGCAATGCACAGGGCAGTCGATGGTCTGGATGTTAAAGCTGAATATGTGGCGGTTGATGGTAATCGTTTACCCAAGTGGGATTACCCATCACAAGCTGTGATAAAAGGTGATGATAAAGTGCCAGCTATTGCTGCGGCTTCTATCCTTGCAAAGGTAACTCGTGATCGCGAACTTGTGGAACTTGAAGAACAATTTCCAGGTTATGGTTTTGCCAAACACAAGGGGTATCCAACAAAGCAGCATCTTCAAGCTTTAAAAGAATTGGGTGTTACGCCTGTTCATAGAAAAAGCTATGGACCGGTTAAAAAAATAATAAGCCAGGTGGAGTTACCAATCTAATGCCTGCCAACTTTGTTCATCTACGCACACATTCAGAGTTTTCACTGATTGATAGTGTCATCAAGGTTAAAGAACTTGTTAAGCATACCGCAGCAATGGGAATGCCAGCGGTTGCCCTGACGGACCAGTGTAACTTCTATGGGCTTATTAAATTCTACAAAGCTGCATTAGGCGCAGGTATAAAGCCAATAGTTGGTAGTGATTTTTATCTTCTGGACGATGAAGGCGAGGTTAGTCTCGTCACCTTGCTGGCCATGAATAATCAGGGTTATAAAAATATAACTGAGGTTATCTCTCTGGCTTATTTGAAAGGCCAAAGTCTGGGGGTTGCCAGAATTCAATGGGAATGGCTTGAGCAATATAATGAAGGTGTTATCGCATTGTCCGGTGCCAGGTTTGGTGGTATTGGCAAGGCCTTGCTTAACGATAGTGTTGAGCATGCAGAGCAGCTTATACAGCGCTTTAAGTCACTTTACCCTGACCGGTTTTATATTGAATTACAAAGAACAGGTAGACCGGATGACGAGAATTATCTGCATGCTGCTGTAGATTTGGCCGTAAAATATGCTTGCCCTGTAGTCGCCACCAATGATGTACGATTTATATCAAACGATGCATTTGAAGCACATGAGGCACGTGTTTGTATTCATGATGGCGATGTATTGGGCAATCCTAAACGTCCACGTCGCTATTCGCCAGATCAATATCTACGTTCACCTGAAGAGATGTCTGAGCTGTTTGCAGATATTCCATCGGCTATAGAGAATACGGTAGAGATAGCCAGGCGTTGCAATGTGGAAATAAGGCTGGGTAAGGAATTTCTTCCTGATTGTCCACCACCTGAAAAATACGCACATTTATCAGAAGAAGAATATTTTCGTCAGGTTTCGCATGAGGGTTTACGTGAGCGGCTGGAGTTTCTTTATGACACCTCGTCGCCAGATTTTCCTGAAATAGAAAAGCCTTATCTTGAACGCCTTGAATTTGAATTGGACATTATTCTACAGATGGGTTTCCCGGGATATTTTCTTATCGTTATGGAATTTATTCAGTGGGGTAAAGACAATGGCGTGCCTGTAGGTCCGGGTCGTGGGTCGGGTGCCGGTTCACTGGTTGCCTATGCACAAAAAATTACTGATCTTGACCCTTTGGAATACGATTTACTGTTTGAGCGATTTCTTAATCCTGAGCGTGTTTCCATGCCGGATTTCGATATCGATTTCTGTATGGAAAAACGTGACTCGGTTATTGATCATGTAAAAGATCTCTATGGCCATGATGCGGTCTCACAAATTATTACCTTTGGCACGATGGCAGCCAAAGCCGTTGTGCGCGATGTGGCGCGTGTTCAGGGCAAGCCTTATGGTTTGGCTGATAAGCTATCTAAATTGATACCTTTTGAGCCGGGAATCACTCTATCTGATGCACTTGAGAAAGAAGAGGCGATTGGTGAGTATCTGGCAAATGATCCTGATGCCCAGGAAGTCTGGGATATGGCGATACAGCTGGAAGGTACTGTTAGAGGTGTTGGTAAACATGCCGGTGGTGTTGTCATAGCACCAACAAAGCTCACCGACTTTTCCCCTATTTATTGTGATGAGCAGGGTGAAAACCTGGTAACACAATATGATAAGGGTGACGTTGAAGATGCAGGCTTGGTCAAGTTTGACTTTCTGGGTTTAAGAACGTTAACAATCATTGACTGGGCAACCAAAATTATTGATAAAAAACGGGCGGTTCTGGGTGAGCAGCCGTTAGATATCATGGCTATCCCTCTTGATGATAAGCCAACATATGATCTGTTAAAACGTGCTGAAACGACAGCGGTATTCCAGTTGGAATCTCGCGGTATGAAAGACCTGATCAAGCGTTTATTGCCTGATAATCTGGAAGATATGATTGCACTGGTGGCATTGTTTCGTCCAGGTCCTCTTGATTCCGGAATGGTTGATGACTTTGTAAACCGTAAACATGGTCGAGCAGATGTAGCTTACCCGGATGCAAAATATCAACACGAGTGGTTAAAACCGATTCTTGAGCCAACTTATGGTGTTATCGTTTATCAAGAGCAGGTAATGCAAATAGCACAGGTGTTAGCGGGCTATACCCTCGGTGGTGCTGATGTATTACGCCGAGCCATGGGTAAGAAAAAACCCGAAGAAATGGCCAAACAGCGAGAAGTATTCCAGAGCGGCGCCGCCTCTCAAGGCGTAGATCCTGATTTGGCCATGAAAATATTTGATTTGGTAGAGAAGTTTGCCGGCTATGGTTTTAATAAATCTCACTCAGCGGCATATGCTCTGGTTTCATACCAGACAGCCTGGTTAAAAACCCATTACCCCGCGCCGTTCATGGCTGCAGTAATGTCGTCTGAATTACAGAATACCGACAAGATTGTGATCTTTGTAGAAGAGTGTCAGCGAATGAAGCTGCCTCTGGTAAATCCTGATGTCAATTTTGGTGAACTGCAATTTACGGTAAATGATAAAGATGAAATCTTGTATGGTCTTGGGGCTATCAAAGGTCTGGGTGAAGGGCCAGTGGGTAGTTTGGTTGAGGTAAGGGAGTCAGGTGGGCCATTTAAAAACCTGTTTGATTTCTGTATGCGTGTTGACCTGCGCAAAGTGAATAAACGGGCGCTGGAGGCACTTATCAGAGCAGGCGCTTTCGATAGCCTGGGTGAATCACGATCAATGTTGATGGCAGCAATTCCCGATGCGGTTCATGCAGCTGAACAACAAATGCAAAATGCTGATGCAGGTATGGGTGACTTGTTTGGTGTTGTTGATGCAGATGAAGACGCTGATGTTTATGTGAATTATAGAAATGTTCCTGAATGGTCTACCCGTGAGCGACTGGCAGCCGAAAAAGAAACACTGGGGCTTTTTCTTACCGGGCACCCAGTTGATGAATATCGACAAGACCTTAAACAGCTTAACTGTAAGCCTCTGAACAAACTGGTTGCTGATAAAAAGCCGCAGTTGGTTGCGGGCCTGGTTATAGGTGTACGCTATATGCGTACCAAGCGAGGTGACAAAATGGCGATTGTCACGCTTGATGACAACACCAGTCGAATTGATGTCACTATATTTTCAAAACTCCTGGCTGATGTTGAAGATAAATTAGGTAAAGACAGCATTATTTTTATAAAGGGTGAAGTAGAGCTTGATAGCTATTCAGGCACCCTGAGAATGCGTTGTGAGAAAGTGATGGATCTGGCGGAAGTTCGCTCACAGGGTGATCGTAAAGTGAGAATAGATGTTGATGCACAATTGTGGTCTGAAGAGCAGCAAGAAAAACTACGCAGCATGCTTTTTAATTCAGAAGAGGAAGGCTGCCGGGTTATCATTAATTATCAGACGAATAATGCAAAATGTGCCCTGAATTTAGACAAAAGCTGGCGTATTAACCCGGATGATGACAATATTCAGTCATTAATACGCTGTTTTGGTGAAGAAAATGTTAACTTTGCATAAATTGGCTTTAAGTCGACCTGAAACAGTTGGAAATTAAAGGTTTTTGCCTGCGCTAATATTCTGTAGAATATGCAACACTTTTAATCCTTACAGATAAAAAAAGAAGAGCCACATGAACCCGAATTATCTGGATTTTGAACAGCCGATTGCCGAGCTGGAAGTTAAAATCAAAGAGTTACAACTTGTTACAGATGATGTTGATCTCAATATTAATGATGAGATTCAAAAGCTGAATGAAAAAAGCATCAGCCTTACTGAGAAAATCTTTGCTGATTTAACGGCTTGGGACATTGTAAAAGTTGCCCGTCACCCCTTGCGCCCATATACCAAAGATTATATTCCTCGCATTTTCTCTGATTTTGATGAGTTGCATGGTGATCGTCATTTTGCTGATGATAATGCGATTATTGGTGGTATTGCACGTCTTGATGGCAAGCCAGTGATGGTAATAGGTCAGGAAAAAGGCCGTTCAGTTAAAGAAAAGGTTGCACGCAACTTTGGTATGCCAAAGCCTGAAGGATATCGCAAAGCCTTACGTTTAATGGAAATGGCAGAACGCTTCAAATTGCCAATTATCACGCTTATAGATACACCGGGAGCCTATCCAGGTATCGATTCTGAAGAACGTGGCATTTCAGAAGCTATTGCCCAAAATCTGGCCGTTATGTCCCGTCTAAAAACTCAAATTATCTGTATAGTCATTGGCGAGGGCAGTTCTGGTGGAGCTTTGGGTATTGGTGTAGGCGACCACGTTGCCATGCTGCAATACTCTACCTATTTTGTTATCTCCCCAGAAGGTTGTGCCAATATTATCTGGAAGACCTCCGAAAAAGCCTCTGAAGCTGCTGAAGCTATGGGTGTAACCTCAAGCACACTTGAGAAACTGGGTATTGTTGATGCAACAATTCCCGAACCATTGGGTGGTGCGCACCGTGATATTGAAAAAATGTCTGAGTCGATCAAGCAGCATTTGATCAAGCAGTTAGATTCCCTTGAATCTATCGATATTGAAGACCTGGTTGAAAAACGTTATCAACGTTTGATGTCGTACGGTAACGACTAATCTTGCTATGTTAGAGAGACTTAAACAGAAAGTCTCGGCATTCTCAAAAGCCCGTCGATGGTATATCGCCTATAGTGGCGGGCTTGATTCTCACAGTTTACTCCATTGTTTATCTCTCTTAAAAGCGCAAGAAGATTCTCTCCCTGAATTGATAGCAGTTCATGTTAATCACCAACTTCAGTCTGATGCAGATAATTGGGAAGTACATTGCCAGAAAAAAGCTGAAGACTTATCGGTAGGCTTTTTGTCTTTTAAAGTAACTATTGCTACGAATAACAATCTGGAAGCAAAAGCACGAGAAGCTCGTTATCAGGTTTTTACTGAATTAATCCAGGAAGGTGATTGTTTGTTTCTTGGTCATCATCAACAGGATCAAATAGAAACCTTTTTCTACCGTTTATTTCGAGGTGCCGGCCTTAAAGGTTTGTCGGCTATAAAAAGAGAACGTCCATTTAGTGAAGGCACTCTTGTTAGGCCAATGCTTGAATTCACTCGGGAAGAAATTGCAGCATATGCATTGCATCATAATCTGGATTATATTCAAGACCCCAGTAATGAAGATACTGTTTATGATCGCAATTATATTCGTCATCAATTATTACCCGTTATTCAGCAACGCTGGCCTGCCTATTCGAGTGCAGTAAAGCGCGCAATAAGCCACTCAGAAGAGTCGGTAGCGCTGCTTGAAGACCTGGCCAAAGAAGATCTTTCCTGTTTTGAAGTCAGTTTGGAAAATGAAATATGGTTGGGTTTACAAACGTTTGATACCTATAGCCTGCGAAGACAGAAAAACCTGTTAAGGTATTGGCTGGAGCAGCACCAGGTTCTTTTAACAGAACGGCAACTTATGGAATTAATCAATCATGTTATAGCAGCGAGTGAAGATGCGAATCCGCAGCTGTGTATTGGTGATAGGGTTTTAAGGCGATTTCAGAAAAAGTTATACATCACGTCAGAAGATTGTACGTTAGAATTTGCGGCCTTTGAATGGCATGGTGAAACATCATGTATAGTTGCGGGCTATGGTGAGCTATCTTTGTCAAAACCGGTAGATATCATCTTGAGAGTTTTACCCAGAAAAGGTGGTGAGGTGATCAAGCCGGTAGGCAGCGAGAAAACACGTAAACTGAAAACCCTTTTGCAAGAGATGCAAATTCCACCCTGGCGTCGGCAGGGTTTGCCACTTATTTACTTTGGCGAAGAGCTTATTGCTGTGGGTGATATGATTCGTTCAGAAACAGCTGAAAAATGGCTGGGTGAAAGTACGATTATATGTGATTAGTCTTCCTCCTCTTCATGTCTTTCAATGCGCCACTCCTGAAAGGCAGTCTCAACGTCTGACTTGGCTGTTGAATTCAGAAAAAATACTGGCTCAAGTTTTAGGCGCTGATCGTAGTCAGTTTCGATATAACGCTTGCCATAATAATAATCATTATCGTCACCGAAGGGGCCTGCGATAACAGGGTTAAAATAAGCGGGTAAATTCAGGCCGTCCAGTGTTGTTTTTGCCAGAGAGCTTGTATAAATTTCAATATATTTTTCTTCGGTGTTTACAGAATATTCAACAGTAATCCTGTTATCGGGAATAGTTGTGTTTGTTGTAAAGAGTTGAACTTCTTTGTTGATAGTATCAAATTGCATATAAAGAAAATGATGAGTAAAGAAGTCAACGGTAAATAGATATTCGAGATGACTGCCGGCATCTCCATCAGCCGGGTAATTATTTCCAAGCCATGTTTCAATATCATCAGTTCCGGAATGAAATCTTGCTGTACTCAGGCTATAGTTATCATTGCTATTTTTCTTAACCGCTTCAATAACAACAATGTTTTTGGCTATTGAACGAGTTGCTCCATAAATGGTTGCCCCTTGACTAAACTCATCATCTTCACCCCAAATTGATGCATGGGGAAGAATGTCATAACCTTGATAAATAAAAAGCCTTTCCCAGTCTTTAAGGTCATCACCGCTCACATCTCTTTCTGATTCGAGAGTGTCACTAGCAAAATCAATATCATCAAAGTCCCAGACAAAAACCACTGATTGGTGTCTTTCATATATTTCTTCGTCTATCACTTCATAGAGTGGACGATAGTTTGAATCATATATGTCAGAAATTTCACCATCAGAGACGATTAAATATTCCCGGTCATTATTGAGAAATTTGGAATCTGATAAGGGGTCTCTGTCTTTCCACCGGGGAGGGTAGTCATCCAATGCTGTATTATCTTCATTGGATTCTTCATACCAGTATATTTGTGTATAGCCTAAATCATTGTCAGAAAGGTTTTCATCGTCATCGATATCGGGTTCTTCGGTACTAAGAGCTGGCAAGAAGCTATCAAACGTTAATTCCATTTGATCTTTGTATATATTGCCGTCAGTGTCTGCTGTGTCGTGTTGAATAAATTTTTCAACTGTAAAAATATGAAGTGAGCCTTCATCTTCAAGAATTGGGTAAGCAGACTCACCAACCGCTGGATCAAGCTCTGAGATCTCATCATCTTCCATCTCATCATCTTCATCATGACACGCAGTGAGCACAAAACTGAGAGAGAAAAGAGTCAGTATGATGGCGAGTGATTTTAATAGATTTGTTTGCATAAAATTGTCATTAAAAAGGTGATGTCATGTATTGTAATGCTTTGACAGGCAAGATAGAAAGAATGTTCAAATTTTTTTAAGGGTATTTATGAAATATGAGAGAGCTCGATATAAAAGCGTACGCAGTTCTGTGGTAAATTAGGTGATGTTATAAGCAGACCTGAATAATGAATAAAATAATAATCAGTGATTCACAGCTTTTAAGCTTTCTTGCAGTTGCCGCCATAATTATCTTCTGGGCCGCGAATGGCATCCTTCTTTCGCCTGATACGGCGCTCGATGATGCTTATATCACTCTTCATAATGCACAACTATATATTGGCCAAAAAGAGTTTTCTGCCTTTGGTGATCAGAGCTCTCTGGTCGGTTCAACCAGTCTTGTTCATACCTGTATGATTGCGCTGTTTCTTGTTATAGGTATCTCGGCAGAAACAGCCCTAGCATTAACCAATGTATTATGTGCAATTATTTATATGCTGGCTGCTGCCAGCCTTATCGAGCTTCAGGTATTAAGTCGCAAACAGAAATTGGGGTTTCTTTTTATCGCTTTTGCCATGGCAATGGCACCCTATCAACTAACTAATGGGCTGGAAACCGGTCTGGCAATGGCTGTTGTTTTGTGGGCAATTTTTGCTTATGAGAAAGGAGGAAACACCAAAAAGTTTCTCTTGCCGTTGTTGCTGGGTTTAATGCCGATTATTCGCCCTGAGCTTGTTGCTCTGGCAGGGCTGTTCTTCTTGTTATTGATGTATGAATGCTATCAGCAAGATGCGAGTGTGCCGAGTCTTGCAAAACAGGCTGTAATAATTTTGTTGCTGGCAGTGGTATCTCTCAGTCCATTTTTGTTTTTAGCCTGGCTTGATTCGGGAACATTATTTCCGAATACGATTAATGCCAAAAAATACTTTTTTGCAGAAGGGTGCCAGGGCCCAATCGATCGGACATTATTATTATTAAAATCACTAAGTGTTTTTGTTGGACCTTTATTATTAATAAATCTGTTTATTCCTTACCTGAAATCCAGCAGGCTGGGAAAAGTACTAATGTTATTCAGCGGTGTATTTCTTGGTGCATACTGGATTAATGGCCCAGGAACATTGGTGCATAATATGGGTAGATACTTTTATGTTTTGTTGCCTATACTGTTTTACGCTGGCTTGTTATATGCCAAAGATAAAGATTTAAAAAACAATAAGCACTGGCTTTTTAGTGCGGTGCTGGCCCAAACAGTGCTTGGCCTTGGTATCGTAACTATTATGATTCACAACCATATCTGGTTTGTTGAAAATTATCATAAAGGCACGGCAAACTGGTTAGCTGAAAATTCCAGAACAACCGACACAATACTCGTTCATGATGTTGGATATTTGGGTTATATGTTAAGCGACAGAAAGGTCATTGATATCGTTGGTTTGAAAACGGCCGAGATTGCGAATTTTCATAAGCGAATTACCTGGGAATCTTGTGGTAAGGAAAGAGGGCGTGCTATTGCTGAAATTGTTCAGACTTATAAGCCTGCCTATGTTGCGGTATTCTCCTGGTGGGATGAAGATTTTGAGTTAACAAAAAATATCAAGGATGTAGCCAATATAACGCTGGCGAAAGATCTTGAGGGAAATCCTGCCGGGTATTTTGTTTATAAGATAACGTATGACTGAGAGCTTGAGAGACAATTTGTCGGCCTTAAGACCGACCTGCGAAAACTATTCGCCCGCTGTTTATTCTCCCTGATAGATACAGCCGCTAGTACAGGTTTCCTTGATTTCAATTCGATAAAGTTCGGGTAATACCGGCTTTAGTTTATTCCAGACCCATTTTGCCAAAACCTCACTGGTGGGGTTTTCCAGTCCTTCAATATCATTCAGGTAATAATGATCAAGCTGGTCATAGATTGGTTTAAACACGCTCTTGATATCAGCAAAGTCCATTACCCAGCCTGTGTTCTCATCAACAGGGCCTTGCACGTCAATGCGTACATAAAAGGTGTGACCATGCAGACGTCCGCATTTATGTCCTTCAGGTACATTAGGTAGAAGGTGAGCGGCTTCAAAGCTGAATTCTTTATAGATTTGCATATGTAATCGTATGTTGAAGTTTTGAGCGGCAAGTTTACGTGAAAGGCAGTC
>CBDUPD010000012.1:0-13422 GCA_965368985.1 uncultured Spongiibacteraceae bacterium
TAGAGGCAAAAATTAATTAATCAAGTTGATGCGTGTTTAATATCACAAATTTGATCTATGTTACGGCTTGCCTTGCTGATGATAAAATACGCATTAATTGAAACATTATCAGTAGTAGAGCTTAAAACAGTTGATGTAAGCACTTGTTTTTGTATAGATTGGTGGATTAACTCTGTATCGGTGAAAACTGCAGGGATTTTGAGTATTTTGGAATGACAGTATGCGTGTTGAGTCTTTAGGTTTTTTCCGCTTTTTAGCGGCTATCGTTGTGGTTTTGGCGCATTTTGCCTATACCACAGCAGGTAAGGGCACCAGCTTTGCCAGTATGGGCATTGTTAATGGTGTGCATATGGTGACTTTTTTCTTTGTGCTTTCAGGCTTTGTTAACTATCTGGCTTATGGTGTTCGGGCGCCATTTTCAATGAAGCATTTTATTGCCTCGCGTGTGGCCAGGGTGTTCCCTCTGTATTTCTTTGCATTGCTTATAACCATGCAGGCGCTGGTGATTGTAGGAAAACAACCGCTGCTTGTAGATACCCTGCTACATATCAGTTTTATGCAAGCCTGGGTGCCGCCACATGCCTTATCGCTTAATTTTGTGACATGGACTATCTCTGTTGAAATGTTTTTCTATCTGACATTTCCCCTGGTGGTGTGGTGGATACGCCATTATGAGATAGGTAATAAACAACTGATCACTGCAGTAGCCGTTATATTTTTTATCACCCAGATTATTCTTTCGATGATTTTAAGCAGTGCTACTTATCCTGGTGAGCCTTCTTCAATGCATAATTTTACCCATTTGTTTCCTGTCTTTCACTGGAGCAGCTTCTTAATTGGTATTGTGGCGGCCTATTGGGTAGTTAATAATCAGGGAAAGTTACCTTTTATGGGTTCTTCATGGTTTATCGTGGGAATGTTCAGTTTGATATGTTTTCTGATTGCATATACAAAAGAGATAAATGAAGGGCTGGGTTTTGTTGTCTCAACGCCTTCCAGTTATGGCCCTTTATTTGGTATTTTTATGGTGGCGTTAACGGTTAGTAAAAGCCCTATAACCCAATTTCTATCAGCCAGGCCTTTCGCCTATCTCGGGGAGTTAAGTTATGGCGTATATATTTTCCAGATAATAGCGTGGCTGATCTATCAGATATTCTTGCAACGATTTTTTGATTTTACACCGGGGCAGCATCTTGTGATGGGAGTGGTATTTCTGATGATATTTTCGGCTTTTGCTCACTCGCTGATCGAAAAGCCGGGTAATACGTTTTTTCGAAAACGCCTGATGCAGCTATTTAATAAAATTTGGCCCGAAAGCTAAGACGGGCCTGAAAAGAATTATGCTGATTCGGCGGCGTGAATGGTGTGCAAACCGTTAATGAGTTGATCTTCGAAGATAAACCGGTTGGTCAAATGCTCACCAAGGGTGGATAGTTCGGTTTTCAACCTGCCGATGGCCTGTTCACAGTGCTCATCGGTATCAAAAATATCATTAAAGTTTAAGATGGCTTCAGTCGTTTCACCGATTTTTGGGTAGATCTGTGGAAGAATCTTTTCGCTACCATCACCAAATTCTTCAGCTTCGAGAACCAGTTGGTCATAAACTTCGAAATGTCCGGCAGAGACATAGTCCATCAGTACCTGACAAAACAGTTTTATGGTTTGGGTGGAGGTATTGTCATCGGCGGTCAGGTTATTAACCCCGCTCACTGAACAATATGAAACAATAAGCTCCTGACGTTCGGCTAGCCAACGTTCAATAAGCTTTTGTACGCCTTCCCAGCGTTCTTCTTTGGTTTTGCAATCGTCTAACATGCAACCGAGCCTTGTTTTTGTTCTTATAATGACAACTATTAAGCAAACAAAGCCTGTCAGTTCATGCAGGCTTCACTTACGATACTGCGCTTCTTGAGAGCAAAATGCAAGTAGATAAATGATATCAACATACATGCTTAGGTGATTGTTTCAAATACGCTTTTTGATATTGCGCAAGAAGTGTTCAGCTGGTGCATGATGCCTGAAATAAGTTATAGTTTTCGGACTAATTGCAGTATATTTAGGCCGATCAGGCCTAAAAAGCAAATAAATGCCCATTCAGGAATACTCAGGCCCAGAAACTGCCAGACAACCTCTGCACAGTTACCATTCCCTCGAAACATGATCTCGATAGCTTCAAGTACCGGAAATGACTCGATGATATAATTAAACCCCGGGCCACAAGCAGGTACCTGGTCTTCAGGAAGGTGCTGTAGCCAAATCTGACGGCCAGCAACGCCAAACCCAGTGATGCTGGCTATAGTTCCCAATGACGCAGTTATGCGTTGATAGATAACAGACGACTTATTAAACAGCGCGATAAAGGCGATGATAGCAACCAGATAGAAGCAGATTCGTTGTGTCATACACAGCGGGCAAGGTTCCAGCTCTTTCACAAACTGAAGATAGTAACCAAAGCCCAGTAGTAATGAAGGCGCAAGAAATATGAGCAGGCTGGTTTGGCGATAGCTGAGGGGAAATTTCATAGTTGATATCTGTTAATGGCCCTTAATACTGTAAAAGTTAATATTGCGAGTAAAACTCACTCAAATATTGCTCAAAAGGTTCAGTGTCAGTGGCTTCAATAGTCTTTTGTTGGACAACCGAATCTGCGGCAAGTTCTTCAAAATATACGCGTTTGTTTTTTGGTAAGCGATTATCAGTAAAGTGAGCGTTCCATTTTTCAGACTGGCGGCGGGCAAACTCGGCAAAGGTAATTTTTTCCTGTTTCATCTGGGCCAATACTGTCGCTGAGGGTGTTAAATCCGAATTATCAATCTTTGCCATCTGCTCGGAGATACTATTTTGGTAGACATTGGTTGCATGTAGAGAATCGAGTATTTTAGCCAAAGGCTGCATGGCATTGAGCAAGGACTTACTCCAATCATTAAACTTTATTTTCTGTTCTTTAAACTGCAGGGTAAAATCAGGTGCCCTGCCATTTTTCACGACATTTTTCAGGTTATCCCGGGTCTGTTTACATTCGTCATCATGACAAAGAGGGCTCTCTTCAAGCAGGCAGTAAATTAAAAACAGATCAAGAAAATGGATAGTGTTGCTATCAATGCCTGTGGCTGTAAAAGGATTGATATCGAGACAGCGAACTTCAATATACTCTATGCCTCCTCTGGCTAATGCGTTAATCGGCGCTTCTCCTGATGCAGCAATACGTTTGGGGCGAATCAGGCTGTAAAACTCATTTTCAATTTGTAGCAAAGAGGTATTGAGTTGCTTGTACTCACCGTTTTCGTCCTTTAGGCCAATATTTTCATAGGCCGGAAGCGGTTCGGTAATCGCTTTGCGTAGCGATGCGATGTAATCATCAAGGTTGTTGTAACAAATGGACAGCGCATCTTGAGCAGAGCTTGTATAACCCAAATCACCCATTCGCAGTGATGTGGCAAATTCGCTATACCAGCTATGTTCATCGAAAGGAGTTAGGTCAGGCTTATGGCCTTGAAGAAAACTTCGGCAGATAGCGGGTGAGGCACCAAAGAGATAAATAAGCAGTGGCGCAAAACGGCGAAAATTTCTAACCAGGCCAAAGTACTGTTCGGTTTTAAATTCCGCCATAGTCTGTTTGTTATTCAGGGCAAGTCGATAGTTGGTCCAGAATTTGTCACTTAATGAAAAGTTGTAATGGATGCCACTAATGGTTTGCATTGGTCTGCCATAGCGATGTCCAAGCCCCAGGCGATAGATAGTTTTCATTTTTGCGACATTCGAGACGCCATATTGTGCAACCGGAATATCTTCTGCCTTACCAAGTTGGCAGGGCATACTGGATGTCCAGAGCATTTCATTGTCCTTGTTTAGCTCCTCATAAACAAAATGATGAATATCTTCAAGGTCTTCAAGGCAGCCGCGAACCGAGTTGTGCACCGGTGTAATCAATTCTAATAAGGACTCTGAATAATCAGTGGTGATCTTTGGGTGGCAAAGAGCTGAACCCAGCCCGGCTGGATGGGGTGTATATGCCAATGTGCCTTCCGGTTTTACCCGCAGGCTTTCTTTTTCGATGCCGCGCTGCAAATTGGCCAGAGAGGCTAATAGTGAGGGGGACTTACGGATAGTGTGTAAATTTTGATCAAAATTTGCCGACATAGACCAGCCTTGGGCGTTTGCAGTAGTGCGCGCTATTGTGCCTTTATACGCATAATCAGGCAAATTAAAAGAAACACGGGTGATGGTTATGGAAAGCTGGTGGCGATCTCGCTACACTGCATACTTTTAGAAATCCATTTGATCGAGAAAGCAGAATGTTAGACCTAAGCACAGAAGGCGTTGAACAGTTTCCGTTGAAACAGTTTACTGAAAAAGCCTATCTTGACTACTCCATGTACGTCATTCTTGACCGCGCTTTGCCGCATATTGGCGATGGCTTAAAGCCGGTGCAGCGCCGTATTATTTATGCGATGAGCGAGTTGGGCTTGAAAGCCAGTTCAAAACATAAAAAATCGGCACGTACGGTAGGTGATGTTATTGGTAAATTTCATCCCCATGGAGACAGTGCAGCTTATGAGGCGATGGTGCTTATGGCGCAACCGTTCTCTTTTCGTTATCCGCTGGTTGATGGTCAGGGTAACTGGGGTTCGCCAGATGATCCCAAATCATTTGCTGCAATGCGGTATACCGAATCACGCCTTACCAAATTTGCCGAGGCTTTGCTTGATGAGCTGGGGGAGGGCACCACCGATTGGCAGCCAAACTTTGATGGCACTATGGATGAGCCCATGGTATTGCCGGCAAAAGTACCGCATGTATTATTGAATGGTACAACCGGTATTGCTGTGGGTATGGCCACTGATGTTCCACCACATAACCTTAAAGAAGTTGTTAGTGCCTGCGTACATTTGCTTGAGAAACCCAAGGCTACACTCGAAGATATTAGTGAGCATGTTAAAGGCCCTGATTACCCGACTGATGCTGAAATAATTTCTTCAAAAGAAGAGATAAGGCAGGTTTATACAACGGGTCGTGGTTCAATAAAAATGCGAGCTGTATATTGTAAGGAAAACGGCGATATTATTATTACTGCTTTGCCACATCAGGTGTCAGGTGCAAAAATACTTGAGCAGATTGCTGCACAAATGCAGGCCAAAAAATTACCCATGGTTGCAGATTTGCGCGATGAATCTGATCATGAAAACCCGACCCGCCTGGTTATAGAGCCACGTTCAAATCGTGTTGATGTTGATGATTTAATGAGCCATCTGTTTGCCAGCACCGATCTTGAAAGAAACTATCGGGTTAACCTTAACCTTATCGGTATTAACGGTCGTCCGGCTGTTAAAAGTCTGGTTGAGATTCTTAAAGAGTGGCTGGTATTCAGAACAGCGACAACACGTCGCCGTCTGGAATATCGCCTTGATAAAATTAATAAACGTTTGCATTTGTTAGAAGGGCGAATGATTGCCTTTTTAAATCTTGATGAAGTTATTCGTATCGTTCGTGAAGAAGATAAGCCCAAGCAAGAGCTTATGGCGCGGTTTGATTTAACAGAGGTGCAGGCTGAATACATTCTTGAAACCCGCTTACGTCAGTTGGCGCGTTTGGAAGAAATGCAGATCAGGTCTGAACAGGATGAATTGCTGGAAGAGAAAGAAAAGCTTGAGAAGATTCTTTCATCAGATGCACGCTTGAAAACCTTAATCAAAAAAGAGTTGCTGGAAGCCGCTGAAGAATATGGCGATGACCGTCGCTCACCCATTGTTGCGCGAGCTGAATCAAAAGCCATGAGTGAAGCCGATCTGTTAACTTCAGATCCGGTTACTATCGTAATGTCTGCCAAAGGCTGGATACGTGCTGCCAAGGGACATGATATTGATGCTGAAGGTTTGAGTTATAAATCGGGTGATAATTTCCATTTTTCAGTGAAAGGCAAGAGTAATCAGCCTGTTGTAATTCTTGATTCAACAGGAAGAAGTTATGCTGTGCCAGCACATAATTTGCCATCAGCGCGAGGGCAGGGTGAACCGTTAACCGGTAGAATCAAGGCGCCTACAGGAGCTGAATTTGTTGGCGGTATGATGGGGCCTGAAGATAGTTTTTATCTGTTAGGCACTGATGCCGGTTATGGTTTTTTTGCCAGACTTGGTGATCTGATTACCAAAAACAAGGCTGGTAAGGCGGCTATAAGTATTCCTAAAGGTGGAAAGGTTTTGGGGCCGCAACCGATTAGCGATCTTGAGGCAGCCTTTGTGGCGGCAGTGAGTAATGAAGGACGGTTGCTTGTCTTTGCTGCGTCAGACTTACCGGTACTTGCAAAAGGTAAAGGAAATAAAATCATGAATATTCCTTCTGCTCGAGTGCAGAGCAGGGAAGAGTTTATGTTAGGTGCAGTTACCTTACAGGATGATGATATGTTAACAGTGCATGCCGGAAAACGTCACCTGAGTTTGAAAATGTCAGACCTTGAGCATTATCGTGGGGAGCGTGGGCGAAGAGGTAACAAACTGCCTCGTGGTTTCCAGAAGGTTGATAAAGTAGAAGTTCAAAGAAAGAATTAAACAGCTTTTAAGGGTAAGACGACAGTGAAAGAAGTCATTTTAATCAATATTTCAGGCGAAGATAAACCAGGTGTTATCTGTTCGATAGCACAAGTACTGGCACGACATGAGGCAAGTATTCTTGATGTTGGTCAGGCGGTTATTCATGAAACCCTTTCTCTTGGCATGCTGGTTGAATTTTCTGGAAATGAAACTTCTGACGCACTCAAGGAAATACTTTTTAGTATTGATAAGCAGGGACTGAGTGTTAAATTTACACCGGTTCAGGAAAAGGATTATGAACATTGGGTGACGGGAAAAGGGAAGTCTCGCCACATCATCACACTGTTAGCCCGTAAAATCAGTGCTGAGCAGATTGCAGGTGTTACCAGTATTGCGCTTGAGCAAAACCTGAATATTGACAAGATAGAACGTTTATCCGGGCGAGTATCACTGGAAGAGCAGGATTCGGCCAAAGCCTGTGTGGAATTTTTTGTAAGTGGTGAAATTGAAGATGAGGCGGCTGTTCGTAAGCAATTTTTAGAGCTGGCCTCTACAGTCGGAGCAGATATTGCGTTTCAGGAAGATAACCTTTTCAGGCGTACCCGTCGTCTGGTCTGTTTTGATATGGATTCTACGCTTATCGAGGCAGAAGTTATTGATGAGTTGGCAAAGGCTGCAGGCGTTGGTGATAAGGTTATAGAGATAACAGAAAGCGCGATGCGTGGAGAGCTTGATTTTACCGAGAGTTTTGCCAAACGTCTGGCATTGTTAAAAGGTCTTGATGAGTCAGTATTGCAGCAGGTGGCAGAGTCTTTGCCATTAACCGAAGGTGTTGAGCGCTTGATAAGTACATTAAAACGTTATGGTTTTAAAACCGCTATTTTATCGGGTGGATTTAATTATTTCGGGGAACATTTACGGAGCAAGCTTGGATTTGACTATGTTTATGCCAATGAGCTTGAAATTGAAAATGGCAAGGTCACCGGGCGTGTAGTGGGTAAAGTGGTTGATGGTCAGCGCAAAGCGGAATTGCTACAGGAAATAGCCCAAAAAGAAGGAATTGAATTGCAACAAGTGATCGCTGTGGGTGATGGAGCAAATGACTTGCCCATGTTGAGCAAGGCCGGTTTGGGTATTGCTTTCAGGGCCAAGCCGATTGTGAAGCAAGAGGCTGATCATGCCATATCAACATTAGGTCTGGATGGCATCTTATACCTCATGGGTTATCGGGATAGGGAGCTTTAACCTTTCTTTTTATCAAATTGGCTTATCAAAATCAGCCGTTATTACTTTTTTGAATAAATTGCATGTAAAAACTAACATATGACAATTTTATTGCCTATGCTTAAGTGGTATTGCTAACTCTTTCTGATAGACTATTTAAATAAGTAAAAGAATAATAATTCAAAGGGTTTGGAATTTAATTCCCGATGACTAAAGTGAAGAGGCGGTGGTGTTCTTGAAAGGAATACGGCACCTGATGAATCCAAATGATTAAAAAAAGAATAGCTTCTCTATTTTTAGCGCTGTTATTAAGTGGGCAAGGGTATACCGCTGAGCCTGCAAAAACCGGCGTCAGTGTCGATGATGAGATGAAATCCATCCGGTCATCGTTATTGCGTTCAAAGCGGTCAAAATTGGCCGCTGCAAATAAAAAAGATAGTACAGGGGAGCAACTGGATAATAAAACCTATACCCCTATGGGCGCCATAAGAGCGGGTAATGAAGATGGTTCAATTCCGGAATGGACGGGTAGCATGGACGGTTTGCCTGAAGGGTTGACTTATACCAAAACCACAGATGTACGTCCGGACCCCTATGCCGATGAAAAGCCGTTGTTTCATATCACTGCAAAAAATCTGGACAAGTATGCCGAAAAGTTAAGTGAAGGCCAGATAGCTCTGTTAAAAAAATACCCTGATACATTTTCAATGCCTGTCTACCCGACGCACCGTGATGGAAAATTCAGTGATTTTCTGGAACAAGCCACAGCGTGGAATGTGGGCAATACCAAAATGGTCAATGGTATAGATGGTTTGCAAAACTATACTGGTGGCGTAGTATTTCCTTTTCCGAAAGATGGCGCAGAGGCAATGTGGAATGGGCGAATGGCCTTTTTCCACCCAACTGTTTATGGGTTGTTTGACCAGTATGCGGTCTACCCCAATGATAAAAAAGAGCTTTTGCGTCAGAGATATGTAGCAGAGTTTCCTTTCGCTAATCCTGATAATATCGTTGGTGTTGTTGATGATATGATCGGTATCAATGTTGGTTTGGTTCAGGTTGCTGTCGAGAAGCCTGATAGGGCAAAAGGGCAAATGGTTGTTGTTCATGAAGCTCTGGACCAGGTGAGAAACGAACGTAAGGCATGGGCCTATATGCCGGGTTCTCGCCGTGTAAGACGGGCGCCGACAGTTGGTTTTGATACGCCGGATGGTCCGGGCGGGTTGATTACTGTAGATGATTCATTAGGCTTTAATGGTGCTTTGTATAAATATCGTTGGAAGCTCGTAGGCAAAAAAGAGCTGTATATTCCTTTTCATAACTATAAATTTGATACTCCCGACGTTCCATTGGATAAACTATTATTGAATGGTCATGCTAATCCTGAGTATATGCGTTATGAGTTGCATCGAGTATGGGTTGCTGAAGCCCGATTGAAAGCAGGCGAGCGGCATATATATGCTAAACGACGCTTTTATATGGCCGAAGATACCTGGCAAATTGTTTATACTGAAAGCTTTGATGGGCGTAATGAATTATGGCGTGTCAGTATTTTAAATTCGGTTTATGATTTCATAACAAAAAGCTATATCCCTCGCGTACAGATGTTTCATGATTTGCAAAGTGGCTCATACCTTTGTCAGCGAATGGTGAATTATGTAACTCCACCAGAACTTCTGGGAGAACTTAAAGGGCTGGAATACTATTCACCGGGCAATATGCGTATGCAGAGTAAAAACTAGAGATCATTCAATATAGTTGCAAAAAGGCATATCTGGCCTGGCTGAATATTGCATCGACACTGTCGCTTCCATGAAAACTTGCTGGTGTTGAATGATGCAAGCGATATTGCAGCTTTTTACACCCTCTTCATATTTCAAACCTGACCCTCTGCAAGCATTAGAACATATTCCAGTACTGTAAGACGTAAAGCGAGGTAGATAAACTCAGCTGATATCGATGCTGTTAATCAATCATGATTAAGGGATAAAAGGCTGGCTATGGAAATATTTGTGTTTAATCGAGATGTGCTCTATTCACATCAGTGAGTGAGATTCGAAATATTCTATTATAGCTTAAAGAAGTCGACGCTGTTTTGCAGCTGTTGCGCTTCAATAGAGAGCTCTTTTGAATGCCCCGCCATTTCTTCGGCGCCAACGAGATACTGTTTCACAATGTGCCCAAGGTTTCTGATAGCCCGGTCTACCTGAATAACACTGTCACGCTGGTCTTTGTTCGCAGAGCTGATTTGTTGAATTAGCTCTGCGGTTTCCAGAATGTCAGCAATCATTTTATCCAGCATGACTCTTGAGTTTTCAGCATCTCTTTCAGTGCTTTTGGTTAATGAAGAAATACTGGTGGCTGATTCCTGGCTGCGTTCAGCCAGTTTACGCACTTCTGATGCAACTACAGAAAAGCCGCTGCCTGCCTGTCCCGCTCTGGCGGCTTCAATTTCTGCATTAATCGCCAGCAGGTTTGTCTGTTCGGATATTTCACCGATGACCTGAATACTGTTGGAGATGTCTTTGATGGAGTTGATTACCCGGATAATGGTATCACCGCCATCTTTGGCGTTATCGGCAGATGTAGATGCAATCTGATTGGTTTGGTTGGCATTATCATTATTGGTTAAAATGATAGAGTTCATCTCTTCCATGGAGACGACGATGGCATCAACAGAGCCTGCCTGATCAGATGCGCCTTTGGAAATTTCATGAGAGCTTCGATCAAGACGTTGGCTGATAGTCGCCACATTTTCAGCAGTTTGGGCAACGCTCCAGATAACTTCACGCAGTTTACTGATCATATGAGTCATGGACTGTAGAAGTTGGCCAAATTCATCCTGCCGATCAGTAGGTGGTTGAACAGCTAAATTACCATGTGCCAGCTGTTCAGATATGCCCAAGGCCTTGTTTAATGGCTGGGTAATGCTGCGGGTAATCAATAAGGCGATTGTTGTTCCCAATATGAAGGTAAACAGGGCGGTAATGATAAGCACGATCATGGCGGCATCGCTTTTATCGTTGGCTTCATTAATAAACCTGACAGCCTGCTGGTCACTTTGTTTGATAAGAACCTGCATCGACTCACGTAGCTCGAGGAGCTTAATGGCACCTGCATCTTCACTTTTGTTCCAGGCATAGTTGCTCTGGCCTTTGAGCATGAATTGAATAACTTCGTCCTGAATGGCATTCCACTCATTCAGCAGTGTTTGCGATCGTTGCAGGGAGGCGACATTTTCATTTGATGACCGGCTCATTACAGTCTTGAAATCCTGCTTGATGAGCTCGTTTCTTGTATTAATGTCTTGCTGCAAAATCTCAATATCTTCGGGCAGGGTCGCCAGAAGCACTTCTTTTACGGTTTGGTTGATATGGCCGATATTGCCATCGATGCGAAGAATGGCTGTACTGATTGCAAAGGGCTGATTATAGAGATTGTTAATTGTGTTTGAGAGACGGTTAATATTGGTAGCAGCAATGATGGTAGCAATTGCTGTTAGCAGGATAATCATCCAGAAGCCAATAGTGAGTCTTAGTCCAATTTTTATATTATCAAGAATCATCTTTTATTATTGTTATAGCTAATAGCCACACGTTCCTGTTATTGCAGGGAATACACAAGTTCCGGAATTTTACGGTATCCTGAACAAAAATCTTTGAGATAAGTTATATAACTATAATACAAATCAGGCATTTGTAAGCTGAAATTCATATTTTTTTTAGAATTAAGGTGTTTATTTTTTGGATAATGAGAGTTTTTGTCGCTGGATAGCCCAATTAAGGTGCTCCTTGAGTGTAATATTAGCCTCGGCAAGTGTAGTTTCGAGCGTGGTTTCAAGGGCGGAAATGATCTCGGGCTGACCGGGAGCATTACCGAGCCCGACCGAAAGATTGCGCAGCCAGCGCTCATAACCGATACGGCGAATGGGTGAGCCGGCGGTTTTTTCCATGAAATCATCTTCAGTCCATTGAAACAGTGTTAATAGATCCGAATTTTCCAGATGATGTCTGGGGCTGAAATCGTTTTCCAGGCTGTTTTCCGAAAACTTGTTCCATGGGCATACCAGTTGGCAGTCATCACAGCCAAAAACCCTGTTGCCCATCAGGGGGCGTAACTCTTCAGGAATGGCACCTTTCAATTCGATAGTAAGATAAGAGATACACTTTCTGGCATCCAGCTGGTGTGGCCCGGTAAAAGCATCAGTGGGGCAAACGTTCAGGCAAGCAGTGCATGTGCCACAATGTTTTTTTTCCTGTGGCGGGTCGATAGGTAATGGTAAATCAGTCAGTATCTCGCCCAGAAAAAACCAGGACCCGGCCTTGCTGTTAATCAGCATGGTATTTTTGCCGATCCAGCCCAAAGAAGATTTTTCTGCCAATGCCCTTTCAAGCACTGGGGCACTATCAACAAAGGCGCGTTGGTTGAGTTGTTTGTGGGCTTCAGTTTCAATTTTTTCGGCGATAGTAGCCAGACGTTTACGTATCAGTTTGTGGTAATCGCGCCCCAGTGCATAACGGGGAAGATAGGCTTTCTCAGGCGAATTTAATACTTCAAGTGCGTGAGTCTCTTCAGAATAGTAATCCATGCGGAAGCTGATACAGCGTAAGCTACCATCATGCAACAGTGCCGGGTTAGTACGTTTTTCAGCATGGCGTTGCATATACTCCATTTCGCCATGATAATTGGCAGAAAGCCAGTTATCGTAATACGCTTTATAAGCACTTAGATCAACATCGGTTATACCCGATTGCTGAAAGCCGGCTTCCTGGCCCCAGCATCTGATCTGCGAGGCTAATTGTGCGTATTTATCATTCATGGCAATGTTTTCATTGTTAAGAACATACAATCCGGGATTTCCTGAAATTATGCGGCCATCACAATTATACACTGCTCAGCAAAGTCGCGAGCTTGATTTATTAGCTATCAAGTCTGGAATTGACGGGTATGCGCTTATGTGCCGGGCCGGACAGGCCGCTTTTGATCTGTTAAAAGCCAGTTGGCCCCAGCCTGGGCAATTAACGATTGTTTGTGGTACAGGCAATAACGGAGGTGATGGGCTTGTGATTGCCAGACTTGCTGTTACAGAGAAAATACCGGTGACTGTTTATCTCAAGGGTGATGTCGGCAAGCTTAAAGGTGAGGCCAGGCAGGCGTATGATGATGCGATAGCAGCAGGTATCTGTATTGAGCAGCCGGATTTATCTCAAGCTATTGGTGGTGCAGTGATAGTTGATGCTTTGTTGGGCACAGGTCTTGAAAATGAAGTCCGTGAAGACTTTGCCGCCGTTATTGACTGGATGAACCAGAGTCGTTGCCCGATATTGGCTGTCGATGTGCCTTCAGGTTTGTGCAGTGATAGCGGCAAGGTGATGGGTTGTGCCGTCAAGGCTGATAAGACCATCTCTTTTATTGGTGCCAAACGCGGTTTGTATACCGGTAAAGGTGTTGAGTTATGTGGTGAGATGCATTTTGATGACCTCGCAGTTCCACTGGCTGTCTATGAGGAAGTTGGGCCGACTATTCAGCATCTTGGCTTGAGAGATCTGTTAGCCCATGTACCAGTTCGACCCCGTGATGCACATACGGGCTTGTATGGTCATGTGCTGGTCGTTGGGGGCAATCATGGTATGGCAGGCGCAGCCTTGATGGCAGCAGAAGCTGCAGCACG
>CBDUPD010000013.1:0-13397 GCA_965368985.1 uncultured Spongiibacteraceae bacterium
GTGGCTGTCGCTGTCAGGGTATCACCCTCTGAACTACCAGCTGGAGCATTACCACGCACATAGACGGTTCCCGAACCTGAGCCAACTACTGTACCTATGGCAAAGGTATGACCAGGCGTAACTGTATCAGAGCAGGTAAACCAGTTAGTATTATCAGTCGAGTATTCACAAGAAGTAAAACCTGTCGGCAAATTATTGACAATACTGGTAGATGTAGCATCGGCAGAGCCGGTATTTGCATAACTGGTTGTAAATTTAACACTCTCGGTACTGCCTTCAACCACACTGCTTACACTTGAGCCTGTTGAAAGAACAAGATTTGGCGGGGGTGTTACACAGAAACTTGAGCCCGAAAGAGCCACTGTCGTTCCACCGGAAATCGCATTAGTTGTGGTACCCTCATATTGAAACTGCACATCATAGGCATTATTGTTGTGGTCAGATTGCGCCTCAAATACCCAAAGCAAACGGCGATCCTTGGCCAATGTACCTGATACAGGCACTGTCACTGTCAACTCACCTTTGGTATTACCACCAAAAGAGGTATCAACGGTTCCCAGCGAAGAGGTTGCGCCCGTCAGAGAGTTATAATCAAATACTGTTGTTCTCAGATTCAGTGCTGGCCCATTGGCTCTATCGATAAATATACTCGTTGAAATATTTCCACTAAATGGCACATCACTGGCCGAAGCCGGGTCTTGATAAAAACGTACTGCTTCTATATAAACACCACCACTCTTGCCCGGTGCCGACACTGTCACCGAAGAACCTGTTGTTGCAGCTGTAGGCACCGGAGAAATCCGGGACAACCTCTTGGTACCATCAAATCCTACGCTACCTGTTGTCTCACTGAACCAGTAGTTATTACACGATTGCCCTGTTACCCCCACGTTAGAATTAGCAACAACTTGTGTACCACTTGTCCAGTCAATGGTCGCCACATTAGCAGCGGGATTAGGGTCAATGAACGGATTATCTACAGTGGCCGTGACGGTAACACTTCCACCAGCACCTGCATTGACACTGCCTATTGCCCAGGTAACCACTCCGCCACTTTCACTACAACCACCAGTACAGCTGCTATAAGTCAAACCAGCCGGTAAGGTATCATTAATCTCTACACTGCTAGCCGCAGCAGTACCATAGTTATTATAAGCCAGTGTATAGACAACAATACCACCTGGAGCTACCTGCACAGAGTCAGGCGTATTGGATAATGAAAATGCAGGTGCGGTTGGAATAGTTACCCCTGTAACTGCTACTGTTGCAGAACCCGATGCATTGACAGCACCACCACCAGGATCTGTGGCAACAAGAGATGCGGTACTACTCAGGGATGTTGTTGACCAGGTATTATCTACCGTAATGGTATAAGTGATACTGTTAGATTCACCGCCAGAAATATCCCCAATTGTCCAGGAAATCACACCAGCAGCCTCACTACAACCAGCACCGCCAGAACAACCTATATACGCTGTATCAGCAGGCAGAGTAGTAGAAAATGTCGCACCAGATACCGACACTGTTGAATCATTGGCATAAGTCACCGTAAAGGTCAGCTGATCAGAACCATCTGCGGCAACACTGTTAGAATCAGGCACACTGGTGACAGAAAAACGGACAGAATCAACTGAAATTGAAAGTGGGTCTGCGCTTAAGGAACCAAACGATGTGGTTGCCGAGGCGTTATTATTATATATTCCCGATGTACTGGCCGCTGTCGCATCAAAAGTGAGCGTTGCACTATCACCTTTTACTATTGTTAGCGGTGAAGCCAATATCCAGGTTAGTTGCTGGCTTGATATTGAAGGATCATCAGTGGTCAGGTCGGCACTACTTGAGGCCACATAAGAGAACCCGTCTGGCAATATATCGGTAATACTGCTTAGTGTGATACTGCCTGTATTATTAGCAGGGTTCGTAACGGTTATCGTATAAGTAACGGTATCTCCTGCTCCCACCTCGGCATCACTTGCACTCATGCTGATATCAGGCCCTACACCACAGACATTAATAGCCGTACCTACCAAAGCGACTTGTTGCCCTGTAACACTTGGGTTTCCATACCAGTTTTCTCCTGCTCCAGGTGTTATAGCCGGTGTATGTCCGGGAAACGCAGCTTGCTGGCCCGCTATCCAGCTGCCATCAATATAGATCTTGTTACTGGTATCACCCGGAAAATAAGAGAAAGTGCGATTATCGACACCCGTCGGCGTCATACCATCATCCACCTTGGTATTATCATCTAACGCCTGTACTGCAATCAGATACTTACCCTTGGAAAGACTAGAAGCATCCCAGGTTCCCGACCATGTATTCAAGCTCCCTGCATCCAGCGTTGCCGGATCAGTTACTTTGGTCCAGGTGCTACCAGTATCAGCTGCAGTTGCCTCTCCATCACCATTGGCATCAAACCAGTAGTAAAAGTCTACTGACTGAACCGAGCTCACTACTACTCCACTATTTAAAGCCAATGTATCCTGCACTGTTGCCGTTATATCATATGAACCGGGGCAACTGGCTGGCGCCGAGGCTTCAACCTTTGAAATAATCGGCTGGCTATAAGGCTCTGTTTGATTAAACGATAAATAGTCACCGAAAGGTCCTGGCATACCGGCATCGGCCAACCACTCTTTCTGAACAGAACAATCTTTTTGTAATGGGTTATTCAAGCTATTTGCCGTGCAAAACAGCATGGCAATAGGCGTATCACGGGTAATCTTTGGACCACCTGAACCACTGGCATCGAGCATGGCTATCGGAATCTGATAATCAACAAAATACTCATTACATGAGTTGTGAGATACCACCTTGGCACGAGTCGTTCCATAATCCCAGGATGTTTCACTACTGCCATTGCCCCAGGTTTCAGTTGGCGTTAATGAATCCTGAAAGTTTAATACCTTGCCGGTAGCACCGGTAAACGCTGTAGGATTATGACCCAACAGAACAACATTGGAATCATTTTCATAATCCAGGGATTGACTGGCAGAATTACCCCAGATGCCAGCCAGGCGATCAATGCTTTCTGAAGGGCTTCCAGATGACCCATCCAGATGAGCCGCAAGGCTTCTGAAACCGGAACCATCTACATCAAAAAACACTGTCCATAATGCAGATGACCAGGGATTACTGGCGCTGTAACTTCCTGAATTAGGACCTGTAGCATAATTATGGGCTGCCGACTCAACACGCCAGCGGAACATAAGAACATCATCAGCCTCTGTTGCTCCCTGGTGCAGATAATAGTAAATACTGGGTAGTGTTTTATCCACACAAGATGAAGCAACATTTACATAACTTTGCGGAGAGGTACCCCCATTGGAAGAATCCTTGTTTCGCGCATCAGCAATTTCATTTTGAAAACGGCTATAGGGCTTCCAGTCTCCACAAGCCGCGCCACAATCAGTAGCGGCAACCGGCTCACTTGGCCAGGCAACAGGATCATAATGAACCGCCGTCCCTGCACCCGCATTCCACTCCGGAGGATATGGATCTGCTGAAACCATCACAGCAAACAGCAAAGCGAAGCTACACAATAGAGATAAACCGAATTTTGAAATGGAACTCATTGGAGACACCTATAGGCCCAATATTCTTTGAGCTAATTATTTTTAGACACTACTATTTAATAACGGTGGCAAGGAGTCGGTGCGGAAGGCTTAAGCTGTACGCTTAAATTAATCTACCAAGAAAGAAGCTGTTTGGCAGTTCCGCTGTCATAGCCCTCTTAAGACCCCTTAGACCGGTAACTTTGCGCCCCTGCCTTTCGCACAGGTTTGCCTTTTCAGAGAGTATTGTATGCGGTAAGTGACAGAAGTCACACTATTTATACAATCGATCCTACTTATATATTAATATGATATTAACAAGAAATTAACACACCAAATAAAAATGAGACACCATGCAATAAATAAGGATTTTTACGTTAAACTTCCACCACATTAATTGACAACCAAGTCGGGCTATACCTACGCAGATGAAAGCAAAAAGAAGTACTATTCTGGTCATTGAAGACGATGTCATGCTAACTGAATTTATCAGTGAATATTTATCAATGTCAGGCTTTACAGCCCTGATAGCTAATACCGCATTATCGGCAACACGGATTTTAAACCAACATAAATGCGACCTTATTATTCTTGACCTTAACCTGCCCGACGAAGACGGCCTGGTATTACTTCGCAAATGGCAGCACACACATAAAGTGCCAATTATGGTAATCTCATCGAGAGGGGATGATGAGACGCGAATTGCAGCGCTGGAACTTGGAGCAGTAGACTATCTGGTTAAACCCTTTAACCCCAAAGAATTTCTTTTACGTATAAAAAATATATTATCTTATAAGCAATCACCAACAGCACAAACAGACACATCATCTGTAGTCCCTTTACATAATGAACCTTCTCTGTCTATCGACCTGTCTACGCGACAGGTTATAACAACATCAAATCACAACATTGTGCTTACGCGATCTGAATTTGATATATTAACGATTATCGCCGTTCATGCAGGCAAGGTAGTCAGCAGAGATGTGTTAATGGATGCCATCAACTTTCAGGATAAAGAAGTCAATCCAAATACATTAGGTGTACTGATGCATCGCTTACGCAAGAAATTATCGGTAGTTTTGGGTGATCATCAGCTGATTATTACTGTTCCGAACCTGGGGTATAGATTAAACCTGTGACGTAGCCATGAGATAACAATAGGCTCTGATTAACTCATGCCTACCTGACACCTTACTATAAAAGTTCAACCTCATGTCGAAGCCTCTTCAGGGTTTCTTCACAAGCTTCTCTATCCTGATCATCAGAAGAACTCTCTAGCGCCAGCAATAATTGACTGATATTCTCAAAACCCAAACTACCGCTACTTCCGATATATCGATGTGCAGCTCTGGCTAATCCGACATAATCATTATTCTCAAAAAGCTTGATGAACTCACTAACATAAGATGGAGATATCCTTACAAACTTATAACGTAACTTTTCAATCGCCTTTTGATCTATATCATTCTCGTTATTATCTAAAGGGTTTCCGGAAAAATCATATAGCAGATAATCTTCCAATAACCGGAATAATGCACTCCTGTCAATCGGCTTTGCAAGCACGCCGTCAAAACCTGACTCTAAATACTCATCTTTTTGTTTATCTGACATATTAGCTGACAGGGCTATAACAGGAAGGTGATCACCTCTGTTACGTAATTCAACCACTGCCTCAGTACCTGTCATCACGGGCATTTGAATATCCATCAATACCAGATCAAATGGCTGAGTCTCAATCTTCTCCAAAGCCTGCAGTCCATCATTAACAAAACTCACTTCCAGTGTAGGAGCATCAAGCATTACTGCTAAAAGGTTCCGGTTTTCTTCAACATCTTCCACCACTAACAACCTACCTATTACCTTTTTATTGATAGTGGCTATATCAGCGACAGTTTTTTTCTTATCATCAAAACATGAAATCATTTCAGGCTTGTCTATACCTATAGGTAGCTTGATATAAAAGCAACTTCCCTGCCCCGGCTTGCTATCAACACCAATGACACCACCCATTTTTTCAACCAGCTCTCTGGTGATATATAAACCCAAACCGGTACCACCATAATTAGCTTTAATATTCTCGTTAGCCTGAATAAATGGCTTAAACAGGTCACCAAGCAATGATTCATCAATACCTATACCGGTATCCATTATCTTGCACAAAAGATGACCGTCAGTTGCCGACACCTGAAAGCTGACCGATCCATTATCGGTAAACTTAATGGCATTAGTCAGCAAATTAATTAGCACCCGCCGTAAACGCGTAGCATCAATAAAGAGTAACTCGGGAATCGGCCAATTCAACTGCATCTGATATTGAATATTTTTTTCTTGAGCACGACCTTTCATTACTGCATCAAGCTCCTGCAACAATGATTGCAGATTAAGCATAACCGGCTTTAATTGCAGACTGCCGCTTTCAACCTGAGCCAGGTCGGATAATTCATCAATCATCTGTTGAATATGATGACTGTTATTTAAAACAGACTCTAAGTCTTTTTCACAACTTTCGGTTTTTCTATAATTTAATAAAGCCTGTTCTGCAAATCCAATAATTGCGGTCAATGGTGTTCTTAAATCATGCCCAATACTGGCCAAAAATTGACTTTTAAAACTATTCGCCAGCTCTGCTTCTGTCTTTGCCAACTCTATTTTATTTGCAGATATTCTCAACTCTTTCTCAATCTCATTACTTCGTTTAATTTCATTGCTTAAACGCCATGACATCCAGATAAAGCGACCTAACAATAAAGCTATAATTACCAGAATTAATACAATAACAAATATTGTTTGATATAAACCGGATAGATCAGATTGGTTATTTTTTGTATAAAGAAAATCATCAAGATCAGGCCGATTATCTATCATGCCAAGTTGTATATATGTATCAATGATATGCAGCCAGCGCCCTTTATTCATATAACCGGGCTCAACAATCTCGGGCTGCATCAATGCAGCAATCTTCTCGGCTTCAAATAACAAATGTTCTTTCGAATGACGCCTGGAGTAGCGTGAACGAATAATATCAATAGATTCAACCTGATGTGACATTGCATATTTCCAGCCAGAAACTGATGCTTTAAGAAAAGCCTCTACCACTTCAGGTTTATCACTCATCAAGGTTTCAGTGGTAAATAGATTATCACCATAAAAATCAATACCTGCAGTCAAAGGATGAAACAGCTGGTAATCAAAAGCTTTTTCCTGAAGAACAAAAGGCTCATCGGTGACATAAATAGACATGGCTTTAGCCTTACCGGCTATAATATCTTCCACATCAAAACTATGCTCTACAGAATTAATCTTTTCGATATCAATACCTTCATTCTGAAAGTATGCCCAAATTTCTGCAGCATGTGACTCAATCATCACCGGCAAGGCAGCGATATCATGTATTGAATAAGGCGTTTGTTTTTGTGGCAAAAGCAGTGCCGTGGGTGAATGCTGGAAAATAACGCCCAGCACTACAACCGGATGGCCTTCTGCACGATAGCGCACAAGGTCTGAAGTGCCCACACCAAAATCTGCCTTACCTTGCAAGACTTCTTCTATTGGCTTCATGCCAGGCTGAGCTTCTATAATGGTGACATCAAGACCTGCACTTTCGTAGATACCCAACTCTTTAGCCATATAATAACCGGCAAACTGAAACTGATGCTTCCATTTGAGTTGCAGGGTTACCGATTCAAGCGCATACAGGTTTGCACTAAAAAAACTCATCCCTAAAAAGCTTATCATTAACCGCATAAGATCAGTGCTGGACAAAAAGTTGCGAAGAGAATTTTTCACTGTAATTTAATACCTTTCAATAAGTGAAGCTTATTCACCGATATCCTCGTTCCATAATTCCGGCTTTGCAGCAATAAAGTTCTGCATAAGCGCAATACACTCTTCATTATGAAGCACTTCCACTTCAACGCCTCGAGACTTCAACAATTCTTCTTCACCCTGAAAGGTAGTATTTTCACCAATAATCACCTTTTTAATGCCATATAAAAGCATTGCACCCGTACACATGGCACAAGGAGAAAGAGTGGTTACCATTATGGAATCTTTATACACCGAAGCAGGCAAACGGCCTGCATTTTCCAGTGCCGCCATCTCCCCATGCAGGGTAACACTGCCCTGTTGAATACGCTGGTTATGACCTCGTCCGATGATCTTTCCATTATGAATCAATACAGCTCCAATCGGTATACCTCCAGATTCCAGGCCAGCTTTCGCCTCTTCAATAGCTACCTCAATATACTCATTCATTTATCATGCTTCCTTTATTCTTATGTTAAACACTTTAGTACATCTGCAATGAATGAAACAATCATTTTTCATAAAGTCATGACAAGCAAGATTATTTTAAAATGCACAGGCTAGAAAACACTTCAGGAAAAGGAAAAGAAGGCAACTGCTCAAGCCATAAAGCTTGAGCAGTAATTTAAAAAGAGATTAGAAAACCAGGAAGAACAGACAATTTACTCAGCTGTAGCCAATTCGATAACTTCATAACTATGAGTCACTTCAACACCTGCAGCTTCCATCATAATAGAGGCAGAGCAGTATTTTTCAGCAGAAAGCTCTACAGCACGTTGAACCTGTTTTTCTTTAAGATTATAGCCAGAGACAATAAATCTGATATCAATGGCGGTGAACACAGCAGGCACTGCATCAGCTCTTTCGGCATTTAATTCTGCCTTACAATCCACAATTTGTTGGCGTGATTTTTTCAGTATACTGATAACATCAAACGAGGCACATCCACCCATACCTAAAAGCAGCATCTCCATGGGACGAATCCCCATATTTCTGCCACCGGCAGATTCAGGGCCATCCATCACTACCGGATGACCACTACCCGACTCACCCAGAAACATTGCATTATCAACCCACTTTACCGTTGCTTTCATCGATATAAACCAGTCTTGTTGTTAAGAATCAGAATTAAAAAACGCGGCGATAATACCATATTCATCGAAAGCGGGTAATACCTTGCATTAATGCCACTAGCCACAATGTCATTAACTACAATGCCATTAGCTACGACGTGTAACCCAAAGAATGCATCTGCAATGCCGTATCAAGCATACGATTGGAAAATCCCCATTCATTATCGTACCAGCTCATAATTTTTAATTGCTTACCCAGCAATAACGTCTGATTAGCATCAAAAACACTCGACGCAGGGTTATGATTATAATCAATGGATACAAGCGGTCTGTCATTGTATGCAAGTATATTCTTCAATGAACCTTCAGCTGCCTTTTTCATTGCAGCATTAACCTCCTCAACAGATGCTGTTTTTGTAAGTACACACTGTAAATCAACCACGGACACATTCGCAGTAGGTACCCGAATAGCCATACCATGCATCTTTCCTTTTAATTGAGGCAACACCAGACCTACCGCCTTTGCCGCACCTGTGGTTGTTGGTATCATCGAAAGCGCCGCTGATCTTGATCGATAGAAATCACCCGGCGCCTGATCAACCAGATGCTGATCATTGGTATAGGCATGCACGGTTGTCATTATTCCGGATTCTATACCCCAGTTTTCATCAATCACCTGCGCAACAGGAGCCAGGCAATTTGTTGTACAAGAGGCATTGGAAACAATCGTATCTTCTTTTGATAAAAGATGATGATTAATGCCATAAACAATAGTTTTTTCTGCCTCAGACATCGGGGCACTAATTAATACTTTTTTGGCCCCGGCCGTAATGTGTTTTTCTGCAGCCTCTCTGGTTTTTATACGTCCGGAACAGCCAAATACAATATCAACACCCAATTCTTTCCAGGGCAGTTTGAGAGGGTCACTTTCATCTAACATATCAACAACGTGACTACCCAGGGTCAATTTATTATTTGAAAAACCAACCTCGCCAGGAAAACGACCATGATTGGAATCAAACTCCGTAAGATGAGCCAATAGCGCATTATCAGCTGGATCATTAATAGCAACCAACTGAATATTCTCTCCACGCTCAAAAAGTGCCCGTACAATACATCGACCAACCCGACCATAACCATTGATAGCTACTCGTAACATAATCTATTCTCCTTCATTGAATATGATAGCGCTTCTTTTCTTAATCATTTAAATTAAATGTATTTTGATCAAACTTGAAACGAAGTTTCAGGAATGGTCCTTTGGCAGTATAACCATTCTCATCAAAATCATCATCGGTAAACCCTTCAGCATTATAGCCAATGCTTAACCAAAGGTTTTTAACAATATCAACACCAACAGACACACCATATGAATCGCGAGTTATATTCATATCCGGTGTCGTTAATATGTGATAATGCCCACCAATATCCCAATGTTGCGTAATATCATAGCGGGTCTCACTTCCCAATATATAGGTTTCTGTTGTAAAACTATCACTGCCAATATCTGTTTTTGTGAGTTTAAAACCAAGATGCATAGCAACCTGCCATTGCAACATTGGCATATAGTTAATTGCCAGATGCTCAACAAATTTCTCAGTTTGAGAACCTACCGCCAGATGGTTATTCTCAAGATATTTCAGTTCAGTTCGGTTAAACCAGAACCATTGGCTATCCAGTGGTCTAACGACTGCCGAATATCTCAGTTCTGTATCGTATTCGTCTCCAAAAATTTCATCATCAGTGATAAAAGCCTGCAATCGCAGTGCATGACCAACGCCATTCAACAGATCTCTCTGCCAGGTTGATAAAAGCCCGTATTTTTCCTGAGTGTCTGTCTCGCGATATTCAAGACGCGAATCGAACTGATAAAGGTAAGATTTATAGCTTAACCCTGCTGTTGTTGCCCAGAAATCCTGATCAATAGCACCATTGGTCGAAATTGCCGTATCACTTGTACCTGAAGCTGTTGGCTGATCCTCATTAACGCGGGTATAAAATACGCGGTCTATCGTTTCAGTTTGATCATAAGAGAAACTTGCCTGCCAATGTGCATTAATAGGCACTGCTTGTGTCAGACCAAATACAGCAAATGTACGCTCATCAAACTCACCTTGATCTTTTTGCAGGGCACTGTTCATGGAAGCATTTACCCACGGACGTGCACGTAAGCCAGCCCGTGTCGAATTAGAATCGGCAGCATCACCGTTGGTAAACTCATACTCCGCAAATAAATCAACTTTCTCGTTTAAGGCAAATTCCCCACCCAATCTGTGACGCTCAGGATAATCCACGTTTTCAGACTCATTAATGCGCCACTCTGAACCGGCATGCAGGCGAATCCTCTCACTCATAAACGTTTTGGCAATGCTTGTGGTCAGCGTTTCAGACTGGTATTTATCGCCACCACTTTCATCCTGAGCTATTGACGCACCTATTTGGTATTCCCAGGTTTCAGGGGTATATGTTAAATCAGACCGTACGACATTACGCTTGGCGTTAGAATCAAGATTGTTTTCGTGCCTGATATCTGCATTAACTTTAACATCTTCTGCAACAGCTATTGTTGCTTGTGCTCCAATCTTACGCATACCGGATTCAGATTGATTTTGCTGCCCCAAACCAAAATCAGATTCCTGCTCTCTAATATAGATTGCCGCATCAAGCATTTCACCATCATGCACCAGTTCAGCTAGATAGGCATCACCGCTATTTTCTTCAACTAATGTCGATGTTTTTGATGTGGCATATTCTGCCTTAAGTTGTAATTCATCAGAAATATCATATCGTGCATCTACCCCTGTCAAGCGGCCCTCTGCACCTGCTATCCCTTCATCAATGTGAGATAGCCCTACTTCAATAGCCTCGTCCGCCAGTTTGACTGCAGCACGTCCACCCACAACAAGATCATCTTCTGATGCACCATAGGTTTCATAATCAACAACAATATAAACCGGATTAAAGTTTTCATCATGACGCATCACAGGATATTTAAAATACAAAGAACCATCTGAAAAATCGATATTATAATCTACAAACCTGTTTAACACTGTTTCACTGACTATCACTTCAGAATGGAATCGATCCCTCACCTGTAGAACAACTTTCTCACTGTTAGCCACGATATTATTTCGAGACAACTTATATAACCCGGATGTACCATCACCTAAAATTTCATCTCGCATAAATGACTGCCCTGTTTCAGCAGCAAAAATATTAAAAGATAAATGTTCCGACTCATAAACAGCTTTGGCACCGGTAAAGCTTCTTGAATAACGACTCAACTCAGCAACTGACATCTCGGTATTATAATCACCATATAAAGTGTAAAATCTGTCTCCATCAAGTCTTAGATATAGTTTCTCCCTACTTGGTGCATCAAATTTCTGTTCGGCAGTGTCTCCATATAGCGTGTAATAATCTTCAGGGTTGATTAATTGCATCAAGCGATCATCTTGCTCATTCTCTTTTGATGAATCAAATGAAACTGTCAGTAAGTATTTTCCTAACACCTTGCCTTTTGCATAAAATGCCAATTTGCCATCATCATAATAATCTGCTTCGATATCATTCTCATTCAAACTTTCAACATTACCAGAAACATCCTGATAACCTGCTGTGCCTTCAGCCAGACCAACCAATATCCAGTTACGATATTCAGGTTTTACATAAACCTTAAATTCTGCCTCTATATCATTATATTGAACTTTGACACGGTACAAACCGGGTTTGGTAACAGGGTCAAACCTGACAACACCGTCCTCATCAACAGAAACATACTGCTCACCCTCTTTAAGGAAAGGCAGGTCTTCGTCTTCATCAGCATCATATGGCCGCAAATCTCCTTCACTGATTTTTAACTCCGTTAAAGCCTTGATTTTAACGTTATTCACATCAATCAATTCAAGTCGTGCTGTAATAGGGGATTTGCCATCTGCAACATTCCCCTCAGCCTCAATGAAATTGATTTTAGAGATCTCACCTGTACGAATATAGTTTATTTTCTTTTCAAACCGGGCATTACCAAATGGCCCCAAACCTTTCAGTGTTAGTGTATGCGGCCCTGACCCACCCATTTTTATTCCGAAGAATGTATATACAGTTAACCCGGTTACAGGATCTGCCTGTTTAAAACCGATTCGATCAGGATCAATCCATTGATCATCAACAAACAACTGCAGATCCAGTCTTGAATCAAGGCTAACTCTTATTGACCGTGTACTACTGGCAATAACATCTCCATCAGCAATATTCAAAAACCCCGGTGTCACTTCAACATTCTCTGCAGTAGTAGTAATAGCGTTTATTTGATCTGCATTTGTTATTCTCATTGTATCTTGACGCACCAGACTTTTCGGCTTTGTTGCCTTAACATTATCTTGATCACGCGTAACAATATTCTTGACGAATAATTCAACTCTTCGATTTTTTCCTCTGCCTTCCGCTGTACCATTATCAGCTATAGGCTCTTCTGCTCCCTTACCGAACACTTCGACATTATTGGCATCAAGGTTCAGCTCCTTCCTCAAGAACTCTGCAACTTTTTTAGCTCTTATATATGAAAGATTCTTGTTATCTTTGTAATTCTCTTTGGCAAAACCTGTTAATTGCACATTATCGGAATGACCAACAACCTCAATTTTTGCGATAGGCTCTTTCTTCAATAAATTAGCAATATCTCTTAATGCAAACCTGTCTTTTGACGTTAACCTTGTTCGTGCAGGCTCAAAGTGTGTACTGAAATTATATCTTTGCGAGGTAACACCCGGGCGAAGCACAGAAACAACATTATTAACCTCACTGGAATAGACAACACCTCCCTTTTGAGGGGTAACCTTGATTTTGGCATAAACCCGATAATCCCCGGATTTTTCAACTGCTACCTTTGCCTTGAAAGAGACCTTGTTATCCCATTCGTTTTTACTAACATCCAAAGGTATGATCATCGAACTCTTAAGCAACGATACTT
>CBDUPD010000014.1:0-13391 GCA_965368985.1 uncultured Spongiibacteraceae bacterium
CCACCTGACCCGATAGGAGCAGGACTCTCCACCATGTTTTCGACAAGGTTCATTATCGTGATGTATAACGGTAACAATGGTGTTTTCATCTTTAAATTTATCCGCTACCGCTTCAATAATACCCCTATCAAAGTCACAAGGGTAAGGGTTGCTACAAACAAATCGAGCCTCATTATCACCCGTTTTCTCATAATCATAATGACCGATCTCTCCGCCTCGGTGATTCATATGATAAGCAATATCAATACTGGCAAGGCCGGCTTCAATAGAGTCTATCTCAGGAGGAAACTGTGCATTCTCGGGAATTTTTTGACCAATGGCATATAAGGTATTTTCACCAACATTTTCAGCAATTTGCCTGAAAGCATTCAGCCAGGATTGCTGTAAATAAAACTGACCTGGCTGAGGATTATTAATGCCATTGTCAGAAAGAATTTTAAATGCTGTTTGCTTAAAAACTCCCATTCCATCAACGATTGATAGAACTGTTTCACCATTTACCTCAACAGCGGGAGAAATTGCTATAAACTGCGCCATTTTGGTGACCTTTACACTTTGTTATATTCAATATAGCCTTTACTTAAAGTATTGCTGTTTTATTTCAAAATAATCTGGATTAGCTGAAAAGAAAACAAGACATTTCAAGCAAATTGTCATGTAAAGCAATATAGCCTATTATTTCCTTATAAATAAACACTTTAAGAGAACAAATTTGGAAACTCCAAAAACAGACTGGAAAGCAAACCCACTTAGGCCTGAATACGATGAGGCACGGCAGAAAATTGTAGAAGCTGCAGCTTCCATTGTTACTGAAAAGGGTTGGAAAAAAATTCGCTTTGACTCCATAGCAAAAGAAGTAGGTTGCGCACGCCCGACTCTCTACCGTTACTTTAATAGCAAAGAAGAACTGCTGAGTGCAATTCTTATACATTTAATGTATCTATTAGCTAGTGAATTAACTGAAGCTGTGGCTGACGTAGACGACCCTGAAGAGGCTCTGGTTGATGTCACCTATCTGGGAGCATCTTATCTACGTGAAGAAAACCGTTATAGCTTTGTTATGGACCCGGCCAATATTAAATACCTCACCCGTATTGCTATTGAGACAGTACCAAAAGAGATGGCCCCTTTAATAAAAGAAAATATTTTAAACAGTGGTGGAAAAATGCTGTTAAAAAATGACATTTCTCTTGATGAAGCCGGCCGATGGCTCATTATGCAGATTGTTTCTTTGGCACAATTCGGTCCTATTGGGAAAAACCCGGATGAAGAAAAATCTTACATACGAAAAATGGTAATACCTGTCTTGTTTGAATCCTGAAGACTTACCCTTGATAACCTAATCTGGAAATTAACGATGTTTATCTCAAAATTGCTTGTATTCATCAGCGCTGTTGTATGGATTATCTGGGGAGCTTACTGTTTTATTGAGCCAACTTTTTTGGGTCCGATGATGGGTTATGGTTTTGACCACTGGAGCCCAAAAGTAGAAGCACGAGCTATGTATGGCGGCCTTGAAATCGGCCTGGGTATATATGCCGTTATGGGACTGGTAAAACCCAAAGAGTATTTACGCCCTAATTTATGGTGTTGGCTATTAGTATTTGGCGGTCTGGTGATTGGTCGAATAACAGGTTTGGCACAGTGGGGTGGCACATGGGCAGTAACTAGTGATTTGCCTGCTGGCCTGAACGCAGGTGCATTGTGGGTATATGAACTCCCTTCTGCTATTCTGTGTGCTATCGGTTTGTATCAATTACGAGGAAAAGAGATCAGCTAGGGCCCTGCCTTAATCATCAGGCAATTTAAAGCTCGCCTTTGAGGTTGGTGCCGGCTTATCACCTTCAAGTGATAACGGTGATTCTCCATTTATAGGTTCTAAAGAGAGACTATCTAACCCCAGGCTTTCTTTTTTAACAGACTCTTCGGCTGCTTCTTTCTCTATTGTAGCCAGAGGTTCTTTTTCAATTTTTTCTGCCGGCATTTCTTCAGGTTTCTCAACAACTGCAGGCTCAAACTCAACAGCCCCGTCATCTCCACCAAAAGCTTCTATGGGCTCAAGCTCAATAGACAAACCGGATTTTTTCAATATGGCATCCGCAACTTCCTCGACCTCGGGTTTAGATTCAGTTTCCTTTTGCTCTTCTTGAATTTCTTCTTTGATATCTACCTTCGCTTCTTTATCAATGTCTTCAGTCTTTTTATCCGCATCAAGCTCTTTTAGCCATTGGGGCCTATCATCGCCATCATCAGAGTGATCAATAACACCATCAATAGGCTCCAATTCAAGAGAAAATGCTTTGGCTCTTTCAAAATAGTTAGTTGAAGCTGCCTCAACCTCACCTTCTGGCAGATATGCCCTAAAGAAACCACGCATCTCTGCCAGCTCATCTTCAAGCAGCATAGGCACCAAAGTGGAATACATATCAAGCAGGGTTATGGCATTTTTGGAAGAATCAGAACGCGTAGCAGCCTGCAGCCTACTGGCTACGGCAGCATTCAGTATATGCAGATCTTCATAGATCTCAGCCAGGCCATCAAACTCAATACTGCCACCTTTTTTAGATACACTGAGAAAATATTGAGCCAACAGATACATACCGGTAACACGAAATACAGTTTCTTCTTCTGAGGCCAATGGTAAGTGAAAACGAGCCATCGGTTTCATATGCTCTGTTTTTGGGCAGCCACAAATAGGAAATATCAAATCAAGCATAGAGGCAACAGCATGTTGAATTGCAGTGGTTTGAATTACCTTCCGCTCATCAGTAATCACTTCCATTTCAACTTCATCAATCGATGTCGTATCGTGAAAACGCCCAACAATATCATTTAACTGCAAGGCCAAAGGGCAATACGGGTGTTCTTCTACATTCAATGGACAATGCGAGCACTGCCTGAACTCAAGCTGGGCCCACTTGGGAGGGTCAACTATTTCATCTGAAATCAGGTCAAAGGTTTCTGCATCAAGTTCAAAATCAAATACTTCGGTGACTTCTTCACTGAGCTTGATTCGATAAGATATGCTAACTGAATCCATAGCAACGGCATCTATTCTTCTGTTTGGTATTCATTAATTTAGCATACGATTCGCTTGGCTGCAGAAAAAGATTCTCCGTTTAGCCGTTAACAGGCTCGTTCATCAGATTTATCGACCCTTTTACGAATAACTGAACAAAAAATAATCTATAGTTTTACTGTGCGACGCTATCCAGGAGGGTTGTATGAGTAACTACCAGTGTATGGAATGTGATGAATCTTCGTCAAAGCCATTCAAGGGCGGAATGTGCTCAAAATGTGGCTCTTTGAACATCAGAAACCTTGATCGCAAACACGTTAGAAAAAACCAGAAAGAAACTACTGATCCTAAACAGACTTTTTTAATGATACTGCTTGGGGTATTTATTATTTATGCAGTTGCTACATATACATAACCTCATCCGGGATAATAGACCTCCCGTTATCTACCAGCTAATTTGACAAATACACTGATTATTTTTGAAAAGGCTTCTCGATTAATGGAATAGACTGCTTTGCATCATGCACCTCTTCAATATTTAGCTCGAAGACCACAACACCTGGCTGATCGTTCATATTTACTAACACATGACCCTGAGGTGAGATGATTGTAGAATGTCCCCAGGTTTTTCTACCATCATCATGAACACCGCATTGATTCGGCGCGACGACAAAGCACTGATTTTCTATTGCACGCGCACGCAATAAAACCTCCCAATGCAACTCACCCGTGTATGCCGTAAAAGCAGATGGTACAAATAATAGCTCAACATGTTGTGATTTATAATAATTGAAAAGTTTGGGAAACCGCAGGTCAAAACAGATGCTTAGCCCCAACCTCGCATATTCAGTTTCAATAACCCGTGGTTTATCACCAGGACAATAATATGACGACTCTCTATAAGCGCCCTTATCATCAGCGACATCAGCATCAAACAGATGGATTTTGTTATACTGACCAAGCACTTTTCCATTCTCATCAATATAGAGACAACTGGCATAAGGGCGCTTCTCATTTTCATCATCATGCGCTAACGGCATACTGCCAGCCACACATGCCATCTGATATTTTTGACACAAGACTTGTAACGCAGAAATATAATGCGGCCAATCAATAACTGCTATCTGATTGGCTGTAGCCGCCATAGCTAAAAAATTCTCCGGGAATGCAATTAATCTGGCATTTTGTTGAGAAGCCTGAGAAAAATACTCTTTTACCTGAAGAAAATTCTCTTCAGGGTCTGCGCTTGAATTTAACTGAACGAGTGCGATTTTCATATTTTTTATCGTCTTATGATTGCTCACTTTTAAAATTTAACGAATACCATACTTTTTTAAATCTATACGGTTATTTTTATTGACCTCAACACCTTCAGCCTGCAATAAGCTTACCTGAAGATTGGCAGAGTCACTATTAGTTGGAAAACTGATTTTACCTTGTGCATTAATCACCCTGAACCACGGCAATCGGGTATCCGCAGGCAAGCGTTTTAACATTTGTCCAACCCAGCGAGCTCCTCTGGGCTTACCTGCCAACTCGGCGAGTCTCCCATAAGTAACCACCTTTCCAACAGGTATACTGGAAAGCACCGCATAGAATTGCTCTGACTGTGTGTGATTCATAAATGATTATCAAATACTGGTTTACATACAACTAACTAAATACATGAAAAATAGATCTGAAGCATTATCTTTTTACAATAAACCCATATAATAAAGCTATCTGAATTGAATGATTATAGTATAGAAGCGAATAATGAGCCGAAAGCCTTTTACCTTTCACGACATAGCACAAGATTGTGACATTCAAACTGGATGCCACCATCTTGAAGGAAAAGATATTGGCGCAAGAATCATTGTGCCAAAAGATCTTCAACAACAATACCCATAGAACACAACAGCCTATGGATTTCTTCAACAGCTTCGACAAGAGATCCTCGACTTTGGCACCATTGAGTTTCCAGATTTGCCTGTCAACAAGACAAACCATACCGTAGCGCTGCGTTCACCGAAAGAACATACCTACAGCCGCAATCCATTTCTTACTGACAACTGCCAAAGCCCACATCAAGATACACCTCCATACCCTACAGCCTTCTGGTTAGATGCACCGCGTGAATATTTCTCCACCTGGTTACACACCTTAACTGTAGTAGAAGAGTTCTATACATTTACCCAAAACAACCCTGCCTTAAGCACCGAAGAAGTACACAGAATATTGGTTCCCAAAAGCATCCAACAAAAAAACGGTATTTTGGTAAACCAGGCACCGGGCTTAATACTGATAGATAATAGCAACAAACACTCTCTCTATCACGCCAGAACCTGCAATTTTCAGGCGATTGAAAATAATCCTGCTTACACTCAAGACTCACCTCTTTACGCATTTAACGAAGTCGGTCTATTGAATTATATTGATACCATTGACAGTCGACGGGGAAGCAACGATAGAAATCCAGAAGATCTGATAGAGGTGAAACAGTTTATGGATAAAGAAAGCGGCCAGTTATATGACCTCCAGACTATTCATTAATTAATGATTTCACCAGTCACTCCATAAAAGAACTCATTAGTCACCCAAAAAACCGGATTGGATAAGCCACCACCATTCGCCGTTTTAACATGATAATGATAAATCGCTTCATTAAACTCACCAGTACAATGTGAATGCCCATTATATTGATCTATAGCTGGGACAGTTGCAGCATGGCAATCAGTTTCACCACTGTCCACAGGGCCATAAACCGGAAAACCATCAAGCAAAAAGCCCAGCAATAAATCAGCATTCGTACCACTATCTTCAATCCAATAATAGGTAGATCCATCTACCGTTTTATCCTTGTCTTCTACACTACCGCCCAAATCGCGAATCAGGCAAACCGGATCTACATGGTAGTGGTATACACCACTTTGCTGCGGGTGACCTGAACACTGATCAAATGTAAACAGCTCTTCTGTTATTTCGTCACCTGGCGCTGCATTCTCATTAAAAAATGAAACACCATTTATTGCCAAGCCTATAGTGGCATAAGGCGTTGAGGCTTTGTTGGAGGCAGGTGATGGAGTAATTGACATTTTCATAATCAGGCCCTGTTCCTCAATCATATTATTACCCGCTGAATGAGGGTACTGACTACCATCATAAATATCACTAAATTTATGAATATTGGTTTCATAATCATAGTCTTCATAATGCTTATGTGATGCTTCGTAATAAACCGACTCATGTTCAGGCATGTTTGTCGACTCAACAACCATATAATCTGCAATACCATCCCCGTCATTATCTTCTGTACACACATTCACCAGATACTCGGAATTCGTTGTTGTATATTTTGTTAATGCCTGAATATATTTTTCAGGAATTTTAGTAAAGTCGTTAGATCCTCTACAAATAGTACTTGAACTTCCATTCGTTATAGAATCTGGAGGGTTAGCCATATCATCAGCACAAGCTGACAATAAAAGTATAATGGCTGAACACATTACACCTTGTAATTGTTTAATAGTTAAATCACTCATCACATCACCTCGTTATTGGTCTTTTTGTATTTATCCAATAGGTTAGTAATGTAATGTGGAAAGAATGTGCATCAAATAAGGATGCTACTTATTAAAGCGGCATAAGCTCACAGTATCTGTTGATACCCGTAAAACCTGTTAATGTCTGGCATTCTTACGTAAGGTTTTAGAGCTATAAAACTTCTCACCTTTTATTTCCATAGCGTAGTTTGTAGGTCTGGTCTGGTTTGTAATACCCAGAGCAACATAGGCATTGGCCTGCAGGTCAAACTGTAAATGTGAACGAGTAACATAGCCCTGTAGAAAGAAATCATATAAAGTGTTTTGAAAACCGATACGCCACAACTCACCATGACCATCATAAGCTTCTGCAGCAACAATTAACCAGTTATCTTCATCGATGTAAAACCGGCGTTTACTGTATACATGGCGCATTCCTTCTTTCAAGGTAGCCTCTACCACCCACACTCTATGTAGTTCGTAACGCATATAATCAGGATTCATATGTCGGGATGGTAACAACTTCTCATAAGCCAGACCCGGCTCATCAAACCTATAGGCATGATAAGGAATAAACATTTCCTGTTTTCCAATCAGCTTCCAGTCGTACCTGTCCATTGCTCCATTAAATCCAAGGCTGTCATCTGCTGTCATTAAACCACCGGGGCCAATCGGTGTATCATATCCTGCATCCGGCACCAATTTTACTCGCTTGGCACCAGGAAGATAAACCCAGGCTTTTCGTTTATTTTTTACCTGATCAAGTGGTTCATGAATAACGGCCATTTCACCTTTTTTACGAGCAGGCTCTAATGTTTCTGCAAATATATAGCCAGCTATAGGTCCAATTTCTTCTGCAACCATACCCACAGGATGAGATTCATAAGCATAGGGAGATTCAAACAGTATACGTGCACGATGCCGGGTATATTTTCCATCAGCATAAACAGCTAACGAATCAACAAGGCTATCTGCAACAGGCGTTGGCTGATTGATTCTTGCATTCCATATTACTTGCGCACCGTTTTCCGGAATGGGAAACGGTGCCCCACCCGTCATATTTTGTAAGCCATCAATACCATTAACCAGTTTCGCATTTCCCACATTCCATAGGGTTCTTGACTCCATCTGCTCGTGGTAACGAAAATCACGATGTGAGGGGTAGATATCCATTCGAAAACTATCCGGGAATTTATTCAATAATGCCAACATGCCAGCCGATAGTTGATGTTTGTATTTCTCAGCATTTCCCTTGTTGATACTGAATAGTTTGGCCTCACCTGCAAAAGGATCAGGGTAAGGAGTTCCACTACCAGCATATTCCATACCGGGCGGCACACCTCTAATCTTTCCTGTCCATTCAGGAATGGTGCCTTCAGCATTAGCTGCAGGGTTAGCCCCCATAGGCGTCAATTCAGTACCAAGTCGTGTAGATTGTGATTTTTCGATTTCTGCAAAACAAAAAACGGAAATACATATATAAAGGCAACTAAGAAAACATTGATGGCTCAAATTTTTTATTGGCATATGCGTTTGTTCTCAAATCATGTATCAATAAGAGTGAATGTCTATAGCCGTATATTATTTTAATTTTCCTAATCTAGTAAATATACTTGAGAATATTTATCACAAAAAAGCCCAGCAAAATACTGGGCTTTCAATTTGGTCAAAGTACCTCGTCAAACCTACCTCGCAGGAGTATAACTCCCTAATTCGGTCGACAGGGTAACTCCTTGAAGTTTGAGCTGGTTAACACGCATCAAATAAGCGGCACCCTTCAAGATGTGCAAACCCACATCTGCACCTTCACGTGCGGTGTAATCTTCAAGGTATGTTCCTTTAACCCAGGAGTTAAACGCACCCAGTGATGGGCCAGCCCAGATTTGGTAATCCATCTCACGGCCCTTTTCACCGATGTTAGACCAGCGAGAAGACAAGCCAAGATACCAACGAAAGATCAATGCCATTTTACGCTTGGGGTTGTTCATGGCGCGCTCAAGCATTTCAGGGTCACGCTCTTTAAAGAAGTCGATAGTGCCTGCCCATATGTCATCAAGGTTGGCACGAAAAATCTGCTTCTCAATTTTTTCACGCTCGGCAGCAGGAATATCTTCAATTGAATCGTATGTCACGTAAAGGTCATACAGCTTTTGCGCACGCATGGCGAACATGGAGCCACGTTTAAGTACTTGAAGTTTTACACCCATTTCAAACATATCAGCAGCTGGAGCCATGGTAACGTCAGCCATCTCAACTGTTGATAACAGTTTACGTGTATGCTCTGAAGCACCGGCTTCGATACAGGCCTGATTTACTGAACCCAATACAATATAAGCAGCACCCATATTAAAGGCAGCCAGAGCTGATTCAGGGGTACCGATACCACCACCTGCACCAACACGCAGTGCCGGGCTGTAATTGTATTCGGCTTGTATTTCATCACGTAGTGCAATGATAGAAGGCAATAAGGTAAGGAATGGACGATTATCGGTATGACCACCTGAATCTGCTTCTGCGGTGATGTCGTCAGCCATAGGCACAAGTTTGGCAAGTTCTGCCTGTTCTTGTGTAATCTTGCCCTGCTCCAGTAACTTATTCAAAAACTTGTCAGGTGCCGGTTCCATAAAGCGACGACCTACTTCGGTACGGGATACCTTGGCAATAATCTTGTTGCCAATATTGACTGTACCATCAGCATTTTTGCTAAGACCTGCCACACGGTAATAAACAATATGTTCTGTTAGCGCCAGAAATGCCGAAGCCTCAACAGTATCAACACCTAACTTTAAACAACGCTCAACTGCACCACGCTCTAACGCTTCTTCAGCAGGCGCATGAATAACGTTCACAGCATAAGGGCCATTTGGCAACTCAGCCTGAATACGGCGAATTGAATCTTCTACAACATCAGGTACCAGTCCTGCCGCTCCAAATGAACATAAAAAGCCCTGCTTACCCAAGGCGATAACCAACTCTACTGAAGCAATACCATTAGCCATGGCGCCACCATGGTATGCATATTTAACACCATGCTGTGCTTTATAGGCCGGGTCTCCCAAATCTTCAGGGTTTAGGGCTTGAGCATAGGCCAGAACATCTTCACCCTTGCCATTTGCCAATGCGGTAGTAACACCCAGCTTGCCATCTTTTTCTGCAAGGTAGACAGGCTTGCTTAAATCCATCAATGCGGCTTTTACTGCATCATCAGTCGACTTTACTTTGCTTTTGCTAACGTGCCAGTTGAAGTTTGTGGTACTGGCTTTATTTATTGATAAAGATGTCATCTTTACTGCTTTCCTGTTTTTTTAGATTCCCGCCTGGCGGGAATGGCTCTGTTTATTCTTGTCGGACTATAACCCGACCTATTAAATATGTTTAGGCTTCAACGATTGAAAGAACAATATCTTTCACTTCATAAATCCGTAAACCATCTTTCGACAAGTTGGCATTACCTATAATTCTTACTTCGTCTGCAGTTTTAACAATATCAGTAATGTGAACATCTAATGACATTTGTTTATTATGCGGTGTTATTTGTCCACGGTATTTCCATACCACTGTACTCAATGGTGCGATAAAACGAGGATTAGTAAAACCGGCTCCCAGATCATTCTTCAATGCATAGGTTTGCAGTAATTCGATGATCGCCTCTACACCTAATGAACCCGGCATTACCGGATCCTGATGGAAGTGATAACGGAAGAACCAATCGGTTGGATCAATGGTTCTTTCACCCAGAATATAACCCTTACCTTCACTACCGCCATTTTCTACGATAGTTACGATATCAACAAAGTTCATCTGGCCACCGGCTAAACGGTAATGTGGCTTACCGGATGGGGCAGTGAAAAACGGCAAACTGGTATCTTGCAGGTTAATAATCTCTTTCTGGTTTTCTGGTGTATTATTATCAACAAACCATGGGTAAGTGGTTTTGCCATTATCAATACCTAACTGGTTGGTTAGTGCATCGTCACTGAAATAACCAAATACCGCTTTACCCTTGTAGAACACCTCACCATCAGTTAATAACTCAAAGGTGAAGCTTTGAATGATTGCACCGCCAGCGATACTGGTGCTTAACATGACGGATTTATTGGTGATGGTTTTGCCACGCAGATCAACCTGCCTTAATAACTTTCCGGTTCCATCGAGGTTACGGAAAAACAGGTCTTTATCAGGGTATTTAAGCGTAGTACCCATATAACCCGAGATAAATCCGTTAGGTTGTAGAGAAATTTCCATCAATATGGAATACGGCATCCAGCTTTCATGACTATTTTTGGTGTAATACCACGCATCAACAGGTACTTCGTATTCAGCAACACAACTCGATACGTTTTTAAGATCATGACGCTCGCCTTTTACTTCAATTACCTGTGTAGAAAGCTGCAAATCTCCACATGGCGTACGTGGGGGTATACGACCTTCATACACATCAAACTCGGGGCCAAAACAGTTTGAGATATTACCTGTGGCAAACTCGAACATATGCCATGGTGTAAAAGGTACTTTATTAGGCACACGGTTTTGACGCGCCGGATCTGTTGGCATCGGGGCTGGCACATGCTTGATAGGCGTTACACCCTTGATTTTTGGCACATCTGTATTCGATTCAACCCACATAAGTGGTGCATTTACATTGGCAAAAGGTGCTTTACCTGTTGAATCAATTTGTGATGCATCAACAACGGGCGCGGCGGTTACTGGAACCGGCGCACTTACAGGCGCTGCAGCGGATACTACAGGTGCATTTAACAGATGCGGAGGCAACTTGGCAGCATAAGGTGCGTTAGGGTCTTGCTCTTTGATCATTACGGCAAGGTTTTTAAAATCCACAACGACTTTTCCATCAAGAATAATATCAATGTTGGCTTTCAAAAATGGATGCGGGTCCATACCCATGGCTGTCACAGTCATGCGATAGGATAATGTGTTGCTTTGCGGTATTACCTGACCACGACAACGCACGGTTTGCGATTCACCGGGTATTGGTTGAAAACGCGCATTTTTCACATTGCTATGCATACCCAGCCATAACATATAGAACATGGCGAGCTGTCCACAACCTTCTGACATCAAAGAACCCGCCATTACCTGATCACCTTTAAAGTGGCATGGGAAGTACCAGTGCTCCGGTTCAAGGCGTTTTTGACCTTCAAGCACCCCCAAACCCCATGGGCCAGCATGTTGATCAATTTTTGTTACGCGCTCAATCATCAAGAACTTCTGTGATGAGAATTTCAGGGATGGATTTAATCCACCTTGATCATATTGCGGGCCAAAACATGCGGCGATATCACCATTCACCAACTTCATCATATCGTCATATTCATACTGTGTACGAGAATTCGGAATAAGTGGAGTGAAATGACCTTTAACAGCATTGGCTATTTCAGCTTTATCTTTATCGTTAAGAATTACACCCTTACCGTCATCCAGCTCTTCATCAGTGAAGAATCCTGCACAACCGTTACGCATGATCAAAACCTTTTTCCCATTTACGTAACAATCATAGTGGAAGAAGAACAATAGCTGATCTCCATTTTTTGCATATGAATCAATATGAATTTCATAACGCAAGGTTTCACCACCAAAAGCCATCTCTTCAAGAAAGGTTAACTCACAATCAAGCAGACGATAGACGCGCTCACTTTTGCAGGAGAAGTCTATACCGATATATGAGATCAACATCAAGTCACACTGCCCTGACTCAACCGAAACTGACCATGGAATTTGTCCATCAATCAGAAATGGCGCATCGATTGGAATATCGTATTCTGTCGCCATGTAAGATTTTTTGTATTCATGTATCTTGGCATCAAGATCAGTAACACGTGTCACTAACAAATAATCAGTGGTTGGTAAACGTACACGACGTGCATATTGATCAATAACCTTGTATTCATCACCAAAAACATTACTGATATCACCTTCGGCAAACTCAACAAGGTCAGCCTGGTCAAAAATAATATTCTCAGGATGATTGTATCGCTCAACCAGTTTAATTGGCTCGGGTATAAAAGCTGGAGTTGCAGTAGCAATAGTCGCCTGCATTGCTGGCTGTACAACTTTTAATTGCGGCATAGAATCACCCACCGGAATACCGGCAGCTATTTTAGCTTGCATCTCGATGAGCTCAGACATATGTTTTTGTGCAACACTACGGGCATTCAAAAATGCCGCATGAGCATTACTTTGCTCATAAACCTCTGCTGAAGCTTTGCTTTTTGGTTGATTTGATGACACCAAAGACAGGCCAGGTTTTTTATTATCAGGCATAGTATTCTCAACTGTAGGAGTTATATTTTCTATAGATGCTATATCTGGTGACTGTTGAACAGATTGCATGTTCACACCAGGAAGAATATTGTTCAAATCTACAGGCTGATTCACTGCTGACAGTGCTTTGCCTGATATTTGTTGCTTAATGGCGGCTACAGTCGGATTTGATGCTGCAGCCAAAATTTGTTCTTGTATAGATTCACCACCCAAAGTAATGGTTTTGATTAGCTGTGGCTTTTTCTTCTGCTCCACTTGCTGGGGTGACTTACGTAAAGTACCGGTACCCGATACGATAAGGTGTGCGCAACTTTCATCCCTGCCTAAACCACTAATAGCCGCATGCTCGTCAAATCTTGCATCCATATCCATAGCTGTTCTGATAATACTGGCAACACCGGAAGCCGCGAAGGTATGACCAACATAGGCCTTGGCGCTATCAATAACTGCTGAAGGATACAGCTGGGCATATGCTTCTTGTTCAGCGGCATTTTCATTTGCAAAACCACTGGCATAAGCCTCAACTGAATCTACCTGATCAGCAGTTATACCGGCAATTTTCAGGGCTT
>CBDUPD010000015.1:0-13142 GCA_965368985.1 uncultured Spongiibacteraceae bacterium
GCCTCGAAAATTTTTGGCTAGATCATGGCTATTGTCGGAGGTTTTTTGGGAGGCGTTTTGGCTATGCGTCATGGTGTGATGAGAATGTTGTTTGTCGGGGCCTTGTTAGTGGCCTTAACCAATCTTCTTTTTATCATGCTGGTTTATAGTGGTTATAATTTAAATGTGCTCTATCTTGTGGTTGCGGCTGATAATCTGGCAGGGGGAATGGCCAGTGCTGCATTTATTGCTTTTCTCTCAAGCCTTGTTGATGTTCGTTTTACGGCCATGCAATATGCTATTTTTAGTTCCCTGATGACGCTGGTTCCCAAGCTGCTTGGCGGTTATTCCGGTAGTATTGTTGATAGTGTGGGCTATACGCACTTCTTTTTGATTGCCTCTATTATGGGCTTGCCTGTTCTGCTGTTGGTTTATTATGCCAATCGGTCATTATTAATCTCCGGGAAGTCAGGTCTTCAGGCGAGTTGATTTTGCTGTTAATCGATAATTCAATATTCTTTAAGTGAGTGAGATGGTTAATAATCACTCAATTATTTGGAACTATCAAAAAATCGTCTATGCTTTATAGGGCGCATATATGCACTATCGGGTAGGTTCTGCAAAAAATGAGGCGATATAGCTGTTGCAGGCTTGACCAGAATTTAATTTTTATATAACTTGTAGTTATATAATTCTAGCTGACTAGGCTTACTTGGCTTATTTAATTTAGTAAAACATGAGGTTTGCAATGTCAATCACGGCAACAGTATCAGAGGGCGGTAACGAGCTTTACATCAGTATTGATGGTCGATTTGACTTTAGTTCGCATCAGGAATTTCGCAAGGCTTATGAAGATGTAGAAAATAAGCCGGAACAATATATTGTTGATATGAGTGCGACTACCTATCTGGATAGCTCGGCCTTAGGTATGTTGTTATTGCTTCGTGATTATGCAGGTGGTGATCATGCCAACATCAAGATTGTTAAATGCAATGAAGATGTGAAAAAAATTCTAACAATATCAAACTTTGAACAGCTGTTTGATATCCATTAATCAGTACTTGATCCCGTGAGTGACGAGTCTGAGCAACCGCTAAAGATTCTCATAGCAGATGACAGTAATTCAGACCGTCTGCTTCTTAAAGCTATTGTACAAAATCAGGGGCATCAGCCATTGCTTGCTTCTGATGGTGCAGAAGCGATTGAAATTTTTAATACCGATACGCCCGATATCATTCTTCTTGATGCTTTAATGCCCAATGTTGACGGTTTTGAAACTGCCCGTTATGTGAAAGCACATAGTGGTGTGCATTTTGTTCCTATCATCTTTCTTACCTCACTGAATGAGGCTGATTCTTTGGCTCAGTGTCTTGAGGCAGGTGGCGATGACTTTTTAACCAAGCCATATAATAGTGTTATTCTCAAAGCGAAAATTAATGCGTTTCGACGAATGTTGAAAATGCATGTAACTCTTGAGCAACAAAGAGACCAGATTGCGGATAACCATGAACGTCTGGTTCAAGAGCAAGAGGTAGCCAAGCGCACTTTTGATAAGGTGGCTCATAAAGGCTCTCTTAATTCACACAATATTCAATATTCCATGTCACCGATGGCTGTTTTTAATGGTGATGTATTACTGGCCTCCGTTCGTCCTAATGGTAACCTGTGTATGGTTCTCGGTGATTTTACCGGGCATGGCCTTGCAGCGGCGATTGGGGCGATGCCTTTATCACAAACGTTTTATTCCATGGTGGCGAAGGGATTTTCAGTCAAGGATATTGTGATTGAAATTAATCGTAAATTGAAAGAGCTGCTACCCGTAGGTGTATTCTGTTGCGCAACAATGGTTGATATGGATTTCAAGACCAAGACGGTTGAAATATGGAATGGCGGAATGCCGGATAACTATTTATACCAAATCGCTGAAAGGCGTATTATAGCCATTCAATCAAGGCACCTGGCACTGGGTATTCTACCTGTTGAGCAGTTTAAAGCGACCACTGATATTTACCCGATGAGAAATGGCGATCGCTTTTTTATGTGGTCAGATGGCATTATTGAAGCAAGCAATCTTGATGATGAATTGTTTGGTGAAGAACGATTGCAGGAAATCTTCGCAGCTAACGAAAAGGCTGATACATTATTTACTGAAATAAATGATACTGTACATGCTTTTATTGGTGATAGTGAGAGGTCAGATGATCTGTCTATTGCAGAAATAAAAATGGTTAGTCATACAGACTTTATGATTGGTGTGCAGAAGCCGCAACAACTTATCGAATCAATACCTAATGACTGGGATTTCACCTATGAGGTAAAACCGCTTAGCCTGCTTAATACAGATCCTTTGCCGGTTTTGCAAAAAATGCTTATGGATCTTCCAGGTTTGCGTCCCCGTAGCGGGGAGTTGTTTACAGTACTTTCTGAGCTCTATGCCAATGCTCTGGAGCACGGTCTGTTGGGTTTGCATTCTGAGCTAAAAGATACACCGCAAGGTTTTGGGGAGTATTACCAGCAGCGCAGTGACCGGCTTGAGAGTCTGGATGATGGCTTTATCCGTTTTGAACTCGATTATAAATGTGACCTCGTAAACAATAAACTGGTGCTACGCGTCATTGATAGCGGCGAGGGGTTTGATTATAAGAATCATAGCTACGGAAATCTCGATTTTTCAGAATATAGTGGTAGGGGCTTACACTTAATCAACTCACTTTGCAGTTCAGTTAAATATTCCGAGAAAGGCAATCAGGTAGAAGTAGTATTTAATTGGCAGGTATAAAATTAAGCGGGTAGTTGTATCGGGTAAGTGGGTAGTTGTATAGTCAGCAAGTGCGATAAGGTATTGGAGAAATATTATGAGTGAACAACCTGTTGATACAGCAGCCCTAAATGAGTTACGTTCAATCATGGGTGAAGAATTTAACCTGTTGATTGATATTTTTATCAAAGATTCAGCTGAACGTCTGGTTACCATTGAAGCGGCCATAACTGGGCGTGATGGCGAGGGTTTACGTGGTGCTGCGCATAGTTTTAAGGGAAGCGCCCTGAATATATCCGCTGGCAAGCTCACAGAGCTATGTCGTCAACTTGAGTTTATGGGGCGTGATAATCAGTTTGATGATGCGCCTGGTGTATTGAGTTTAATTAAAGAAGAATACCAGGTGGTAAAAAGCTATCTTGAGTCAGTGTAGCCGTTTTATTTTAAGCTATCCCTGCCGGTAATGGTCTTATCCCCGATTGTTCCTTTTACAATATTCATATGATAAACCTGTTCGTCAGGTTCCATATGCGATATTTTAACGACGACATAATCCCAATCTTTCGCTAACCAGATAGTTGTGTGTTTCTCTTTCTTGTTTCTTAATCGTTCTACTTTCAGGGTTTCCATATAGCCTAAAGGTGTCTCCAGCCATTCAGTGCCTAATATGTTATAGGTTAATTCACGAATACGCTTTTTTTCCAGAACCTGAATAGAGCTTACCTGGTTATGCCCGTTTTTTTCCATAAGCTGTAGTCGAATAGGGATAATTGCATTGATCGGGTCATAGACATCTCCTTCTAATTTAATGCCTCTGGCGGGGCTGTCTTCATCCTGGTAAGTTGCTGTTTTCAGGTCGTACTGAAACAGGTTTATTCGGGTAGTAGAGTGGCCGAAAATATCCCGGTCGTAAATATAAGATAACGGTATAATATTGTTGTTAGATATTTTAAAGGTGGAGACCTCTTCAGTGCTCATCATCATGGCGCTGATTGTTTGTTTCAACTCGAATTGATTGTCTTTATTCTCAAGTTTTCGAACTGTCTTGATGTTAAACCCTCTTACTGTCGACTGATACTGAATTTCGTAGGGTTTTATATCGATCGAGAGTGCGGATGAGCAGAAAACGAAAAGCGTAATCAGTAGGCTGCTTTGAAGCAGGTGAGAGTGAAGCTTAAGCTTCATATTGGTGGCCATTATCGGGAAGTTTGTTGTTATCGAGATAGGCGCCATCTTTTTCAAGTGTCAGGCGGCCTTCAAGAAACCAGCTGGCAGCTAATGGGTAGATAATATGTTCTTTGGTAAGTACCTTTGTTGCCAGTGTTTCAGCGTTATCATCTTTGTCGATAGCTATTTTCGTTTGTAGTGCAGGAGGGCCGCCATCAAGTTCAGGTGTTACAAAGTGAACGGTTACGCCGGCGTATTCATCACCTGCGTCAATCGCTCTCTGGTGGGTATTTAAACCCGTGTATTTAGGGAGCAAAGAAGGATGAATATTTAACAGCTTGCCAGAAAACTGTTCAACAAAGCCTGTAGTAAGAATACGCATAAAGCCGGCAAGAATGACGAGGTCAGGGTTGAATTCCCTGATATTGTCGGCAAGCACAGCATCAAAAGCTTCTCTGGAATCGTAAACTGTATGATCGATGACTCTTGTGGCAATGCCTGCCTTTGATGCGCGCTGTAAACCAAAGGCTGTGGCCTTGTTTGAAATAACACAAGCAATCTCGGCATCGAGCTGACCCGATGCACATTGATCAATAAACGATTGAAGGTTACTGCCGCTCCCGGAAATCAGGATGACCAGTTGTTTCTTCTTGCTGCTCATTTAATGGTAACTTTTGGCTCTTTTGACTCTTGCCGGGTGATTTGACCAATATTGATCACTTCTTCACCTGCAGTAGTGAGTAGTTCTGTTGCTTGTGCAACATCAGCTTCTGCTACACAGATAACCATGCCAATACCACAATTAAAGGTACGGTACATTTCAGTTTGTTCGATATTGCCATTTTCTTGTAACCAGTTAAAAATAGCAGGCATTTCCCAGCTGTTTGAATCAATTTCAGCCTCTGTAAAGTCAGGCATTACACGAGGAATATTCTCAAGCAGACCTCCGCCGGTAATATGCGCCAGAGCTTTAACATCAACTGACTCCATCAGGTTCAATAGTGATTTAACGTAGATGCGTGTTGGTGTTAACAGCTGCTCAGCCAGTGGCTTGCCTTCAAAATCGGCACTTAAATCCGCATTGCTTACTTCAATAACCTTGCGGATTAATGAATAGCCGTTTGAGTGAGGGCCCGATGATGTCAAACCCAGCAATACATCACCAGCGGCAACTTTGCTGCCATCGATAACTTTTGATTTCTCGGCAACACCTACGCAGAATCCTGCAAGGTCGAAGTCATCATCAGTATACATGCCCGGCATTTCAGCAGTTTCACCACCGATAAGCGCACAGCCTGAAAGTTCGCAGCCTGTCGCAATGCCGTCAACAACATCGCTGGCAATGTCGACATTCAGTTTGCCGGTGGCGTAGTAGTCGAGAAAGAATAGAGGTTCTGCGCCTTGTACAATCAGGTCGTTAACACACATGGCAACCAGATCAATGCCTACTGTGTTATGAATGCCTGCATCTATCGCCAGTTTCAGCTTGGTGCCCACGCCATCAGTACCAGCAACCAGTACAGGTTCTTTATATTTTGTGGGTAGCTCACAAAGTGCACCAAACCCGCCAAGGCCGGAAAGTACCTCTGGGCGGGTTGTACGTTTTACGGCTGTTTTGATGCGTTCAACAAGAGCATTACCTGCATCTATATCAACGCCTGCGTCTTTATAACTTAATGATTGATCTGACATGATGAATGAGAACCTGTGAGATAATTCGACATTTTACCAATACTAATTCACCTGTGCCAGCTATGTACCGTTGTCTGAGTGCGTTAAGTTGCTACAATAGGGCAAAATAATGAAATTAAACGAGTAATTAGTGATTAAATTTCTATCATCTTTGTTTTTGGCCTGTTGTTTGTCATTACCTGTTGTTGCGATTGAGCAGGCAGATTTCTATTCTGCCAGTGTACCGGTGCCTGATAGGGGGCAAGATGCATTTAAGCAAGGCTTGCGTGATGCCCTGGTTCAGGTGCTGGTGAAAGCCTCGGCAGAGCCGGCAGCCAGGATTATGCAATCATCTCGGCTGGCAGTTGATCTGGAACGCGGTGATCGCCTGGCTTCACAGTTTTCATATATCACTAAAAAGACTGTTTCTGCATCGGGTGTTGAGCAAGAAGCATTATTTCTTAAAGCCAGTTTTCCAGAGAAAACGGTTACCGATTTGTTGCAAACAGCGAATCTTCGCTTTTGGCCAAACAATCGCCCGCAAATATTATTATGGCCTGTTATCAAAAGAGGTGGCGCAGCACATATTGCATCAATTGATAGTGAGCAAAATGCCCGACTTATTACAATGATGGGTGATAAGGCAACGAAATACGGTTTGCCATGGGTATTAGGGGAGTTGAAAGCACAAAATAATGCAGAGCGACTTTGGCAGTGGGATAATGCTGCTATTGAGTCAATATCAAAACCCTATAACAAGAATGTCATTCTGGTTTCTCGTTTGGGTATTACCAGTGATAATCGTGGTATGGGTGGCTGGTTGTTAATTGATCATGGAAGGGCAACAAAATTTGATGTTAATGCAAGATCGCTGGAAGAGTTTGTTGAACGTGGCATGGCCTTGGCAGCAAAAAAACTGGCATCTCGTTATGCGGTTAAATTGTCTTCAGAAAATAATGAAATCATACTGGTGGTGAATCGTGTAGATAGCGATGAGAAATACCAGGCATTGATAAGCTATCTTGAAAAACTGAATGTTGTTGACAGGGTTTACCTGCTTAATGCCACCGGGCAAACATTACGGCTGGCAGTCACATTAAAATCTGATGTGGAGCAGTTGAAAAAGATATTGGGCCAACATAACAAGTTGCTACCAGATATGGATGATGAAATGAGCGCCTATCAGCTCTCGTTATACTGGAATGAGTAAGGACTAAGTCATGATAGTTATGTCAAACAGGTGGTTGTGGTTTTTGGGTGCTGTTGCCGTTTTTTTGCTGCTTGTCATCAGCCTGCAGCCAATACTGATGCCCTTTTTAGTGGCTGCCCTTTTTGCCTATTTGATGGATCCGGTAGCTGATAAGCTTGAAGAGAAAAAGCTGAGTCGAACAGCTTCGGTTTCAGTTGTGTTTTTTGTGATGAGCATTGTTGGCAGTTTGCTGGCATTGTTAATAGTGCCTCTGTTGGGAAAGCAATTAATCAGCTTTATCTACAAGCTCCCTGATTATGTTGCCTGGTTGCAAGGTCACCTGTTGCCTTACCTGAATTCAACTTTTGGTATACATATTGATGCGGTACCAATCGATGAGATGAAAAGCCTCTTGAAAGAAAACTGGCAGCAAGCAGGGAGTATAGCTACTCATGTTGTGAAGAGTGCTACTGCATCCACCATGTCGGTAGTCACCTGGGTTGCCAATATTATTATTATTCCGGTTGTCAGTTTTTATCTGCTACGTGATTGGGACAAGCTAATGGAAAAGATCAGGGGAGTACTACCCAGGCCCTGGAAAGATTTAACCATCAAGCTGGCCCAAGAGTGTGATGAGGTTTTAAGTGCCTTTATCCGTGGGCAGTTTCTTGTGATGACTGCCCTGGGTGCGATTTACACAGTGGGTTTAAGTATTATAGGTCTGGATCTGGCGCTGTTTTTGGGAACATTGGCGGGTTTTGCCAGTGTAGTGCCTTATCTGGGTGCTATTGTCGGTATCTCTACAGCTACCATTTTTGCTTATCTGCAGTTTCATGAAATTATGCCGGTCATTTATGTATTGATGGTGTTTGGTTTTGGTCAAATGCTTGAAGGTATGGTTCTTACGCCATTGATGGTGGGTGATAAAATTGGTTTACACCCGGTTGCTGTTATTTTTGCCATCATGGCTGGTGGGCAGTTGGCAGGTTTTGTCGGTATTCTTATTGCCTTGCCAGTGGCAGCAGTGCTCATGGTATTTTTACGTCATTTACACTATGAATACAAAACCAGTGAAATTTATCTGGATGATGAAGAGGTAATGGCTAATGAAGAAGTACAAGATGTACAGATAGAAGATGCAGAGTCGGTAGATGAGTAATACCCAACAGCTACTTCCCGGCATGGCTCCCAAAGATGCTGCAGACTTCCCGGGATTTTATGCGCCAGCTTCCATGCAGCTGGTGAAGTCAACACTTCAGCATTTTGTTAATGATAATGTCGCTGACTTTATTTATTTATCCGGTGAGCGTGGTACGGGCAAATCACATTTGTTACAAGCAGTATGTAACCTGGCAGATCAGTCAGGAAAGATGGCCATGTATTTTTCATTGGCAGACATCAGGGATTATCCTCCTGAAGAAATTCTGGAGGCAACCGATTGTATCGAGTTTTTATGTCTTGATGATGTTGATGCGATTGCAGGTAATAAACAGTGGGAAGAGGCCTTGTTTCATCTATTTAACAAAAGAATTGGCGTACATACACCAATCTATTTTTCTGCTACGTTACCAGCCAAACAGTTAGATATTAATTTGCCTGATTTACAATCCAGATTGGCATCCTGTTTAAGCTTTCAATTACCTATTATGTCAGATGAAGAGAAATCAGACTTCATTCAATGTCGGGCCGAACAGCGAGGCATAAAAGTGAAAGATAATTGTGTGAGCTTTATTATTAAAAGAAGTGGCCGAAGCTTAAGTGAACTGGTAGAAATGCTGGAGCGCCTGGATATTGAATCTTTGGCTGCAAAAAGAAAAGATATTACGATACCCTTTGTTAAAGAAGTGTTTGGCTGGTAATGAATTTATCATGTTAACTGATCGGCAAATACAATCTTTGGAAAAACTACTGTTAGAGAGACAAGAGCAGCTTAAAGCATTGCTGGTTCAACGTGATGATACATCACAACCGGTTATTCTTGATCAACAATCTGTTGGCAGGGTGTCACGCATCGATGCCATACAGCAACAGCAAATGGCATCAGCCAACAAGAGTCAGGCAAAAGCCGAACTAAAGCTCATCGCCAGTGCATTAATCGCCATTAGGGAAGATGGCTATGGGTATTGTGAAGAGTGCGACAAAGAGATTCCCATTGAGCGCTTGCAGGTTAAACCAACTTCCACGCTTTGTGTGAGCTGTCAGCAAAAACACGAATAAGAAATTCAGGGCAAAAAAAAGCAGGCTGAGAGCCTGCTTTTTTATCAATCAATGCTTATGCCAAAGCTTTAACTTTTGCATTCAGGCGGCTCTTATGACGAGCAGCTTTGTTTTTATGCATGATGCCTTTGTCGGCGAAACGATCAATAACTGGAACAGCGGCAGTGTAAGCAGCTTGTGCAGCTTCTTTGTCACCAGACTCAACTGCGGCAAGTACTTTCTTGATGTATGTGCGAACCATTGAACGTTGACTAGCATTACGGGCACGAGCCTTATCTGCCTGACGCGCGCGTTTTTTTGCTTGTGGAGAATTAGCCACCGGTTATTCCTCTAGTGATTTCATTACAAATTAAGGGCGGCAATTATTCAGATTTGCGTCGTGAATGTCAACACCTTCAAGCGCTTAATACGGTAAAAACTTGAGAGATTACTGCTTTAGGGGATTGTGCGGTTCAACTTATGCAATAAAGCGGTCCCAGGCGACCATGCCCCAGGTAATTGCAACCAGGCAAAGTGCAAAAAATACAGCAGCCGAAGCCATATCTTTCGATTGCCCCGAAAGTTTATGCCTTTCAGGGCCAATGCGGTCAATGGCAGCCTCAATAGCCGAATTCAGCAGTTCAACGATAATAACAATAAAGCATGAGCCAATAAGTAATACTCGCTGTTCAACAGTTTCACCCAGCCAGAAGGCCAAAGGTAGCATTGCTAGCATCAGGCACAATTCCTGACGGAATGCGGCCTCGCTTCTCCAGGCTGACTGGATCCCCTTAAATGAATACTTGGTGGCCCAGACTATACGGTTAATACCGGTGCGGCCTGGCTTGTTCAGGGATTCATCTTCGGAGTTTGGCATAATTTAGTCGTATATAGTTGGAATGGGGAGGCGCTTGTGTTGGGTTTTCAGGTAGATGGACTTTAATCGAGAGCTCACTTCATCGGCAACAGGTCTTCCTTCAAGAAAGTCGTCAATTTCATCGTAAGTAAGCCCCAGAGCCTGTTCATCGGCTTTTTGAGGTGTACCGCATTCAAGGTCAGCTGTTGGTGCTTTTTTAATAATTTCTTGTGGGGCACCCAATTTGGCAGCAATTTGTCTTACTTGTCGCTTGTTCAGGCCAAATAGTGGTGCGAGATCACACGCGCCATCACCCCATTTTGTATAGAACCCCGTAATGTTTTCTGCTGAATGATCTGTACCCAGCACCAAGCCACCCAAAAGGCCGGCAATTTCGTATTGTGCCGCCATTCGTGCGCGGGCTTTTACATTGCCCTTTACAAAATCTATAGCACTTTCAGAATCAGGAAGTAGGCCTTCAAGCTTGAGAGCGCCGAGTGTTTCTTCGTGAATGCCATCAGCGCCGAGCTTAACGTTAACAGCGACGCTTCGGGTAGGCTTGATAAACTCAATCGATGCCTGAGCATCATGTTCATCCATCTGTACGCCATAGGGCAGTCTGACAGCGATAAAGGTATAGGTTTGTTTACCTTGCTGCTCATTGAGTTGGTCTACAGCCAGCTGAGCCAGTCGACCGCAGGTTGCTGAGTCAATGCCTCCACTGATACCAAGAACCAGAGATGTTGAACCGGATGCCTTGAGTGTTGACTGAATAAAGCTGACCCTGCGTTGAATTTCAAACTCCGCATCAATTTCAGGTAAAACTTTCATCTCATGAATGATGGCCGCGCTATCCATTAAAGACTCTCTTTTAAAGTAATATAAAACCTTGGCATTCTAGAATATTTAAGGTTTGTGCGAAATACTCCGGCGTCACAAGTATGGGTGTATTTTTTATATAAAAAAAGCAGGCCTGAGCCTGCTTTCATTCGCTGGAAAGTTACCGGCGCATATTGGATATGGGGGCAGCCTGCTGGCCATTACCATCAAGATTTCGTGTTTGTTCGGCTATTTCTATTGAGAACATATCAATGAAGTTGCCATTTTCATCAAGTGACTCATGGTCAGGGTAATTCTTTTTCAGGGTAGCCAGGCTATCTTTAGCCAGATCGGGCATATCCATCAGTTTGTAGCCTTGAACCATAATAGCCAGCCCGTCTGCAACTGAGGGAGACTCCTGATAATGTTCTACAACAAAGCGGCCACGGTTGGCGGCAGCACTGTATGCACGACGTTTAAAGTAATAATTGGCCACATGAATCTCATGACGCGCTATGATGTTTCTGAGATAAACCATGCGTCCACGGGCATCAGCAGCAAACCGGCTATCAGGGAAACGTGTAGCCAGCTCTGCGAAATTATTAAAAGAATCCCGAGCGGCACCGGGGTCGCGTGCGCTTAGGTCTACGGTGAAAAAGCGATCAAATATTGAACGGTTGGCATCAAAGTTAGAGAGCCCTTTATAATATAGGGCATAATCAACTTCGGGATGCTCAGGATGAAGTCGAACAAAACGGTCAGCAGCGGTAACAGCAAGTTCGTACTCATAACCTTGATAATAGGCAGCGATGATCTCAAGCTGGGCCTGTTCAGCATATTTACCAAAGGGAAAGCGGTTTTCCAGCATTTGATAAGCTTCCTGAGCTCTGGAAAACTTTCGGGTAATCATATCCTGACGAGCTTTTTGGTAAAGCTCTTCTTCGCCCATATAGTCATAACGACTGGTACTTGAGCTGGAACAAGCGACAGCTAAAATGGCGCTCATAAAAATGATAAGTATACGCTGCATGTAAAATTCTCTTATTATTCGCAAACAGGCACTATTTAATCACAGACTGACAGCAAACCCAAGATAATGCCTATAACTCATTCACAAGAAAAGAAAAAACCACTATGACAACGCAAGAACATATACATTTACAGGCGGTAGTTCCCGATTCTCTCGATGGTGAACGCATGGATGTTATCGCTTCTAATGTATTTTCACAATATTCACGTTCCAGATTGCAGCAGTGGATAAAGGCGGGCTACTTAAAAGTAGATGGCAAGGTATATAAAACCCGGGAAAAGTTGCATGAAGGCCAGGAATTGGTGCTGGATGTTATTCTCGAAGCAGAAGACGAGGCCGATCTTGCCCAGCCGATGGACCTTGATATTGTTTATGAAGATGACAGTATTCTGGTAATTAACAAGCCGGTAGGTCTGGTAGTGCACCCCGGAGCAGGTAATGCAGCAAGCACGTTGATGAATGGCTTGTTATATGCCTACCCGTCACTGGCAAATATTCCCCGGGCAGGTATTGTGCATCGTCTTGATAAGGATACTTCAGGTTTGATGGTAGTTGCCAAAACATTGGAGGCACATCATTCACTGGTGTCACAGTTACAAGAGCGAACAGTAAGTCGACAATATTATGCGCTGACACAGGGAGTGATGACAGCAGGTGGAACGGTAAACCAGTCTATTGGCAGACATAACAATAATCGTCAGAAACAGGCTGTCGTTAATTTTGGTGGTAAAGATGCCATTACGCATTATCGAGTGGTTAAAAAATACCGGGCCCATACACTGGTCAGATGTCAGCTTGAGACAGGTCGTACCCACCAGATTCGTGTGCATATGGCTCATATTCGTTTTCCTCTACTGGGTGACAAGCTATATGCAGGGCGACCAAAAATCCCCAAGGCATCAAGCCCTGAATTGATTGAATTTTTACAGCAGTTTCCCCGACAGGCCCTTCATGCATTTAAACTGGGTTTAATTCATCCTGAGACTGAAGAGTATTGTGAGTGGGAGATAGACCTGCCAGAAGATTTTGAAAACCTGCTTGAAATGCTCAAGCAAGACGTAAGGGAGCATAAATGACTTTTATTCCTGCTGATTGGCCAGCGCCTGATAATGTTATTGCTGGCGTTACTACGCGTCGCGAAGGTGTTAGCCATATGCCCTATGCCTACAATAATCTTGCCCTGCATGTGGGTGATAATCCAGAAACGGTTGATGCCAATCGACAGGCCCTGGATACACAATTACCAGGTGAAAAAACCTGGCAGTGGCTCGAACAGGTGCATGGTATAGAAGCAGTGAAGTCACCAACGGGTGAGGTGTCTATCGCTGATGCCTGTTATACTGACCAGCCCGGCACTGTATGTACGGTATTAACAGCAGACTGTTTGCCGGTTTTACTGTGCAACAAACAGGGTAATGAAGTGGCGGCCATTCATGCTGGCTGGAGAGGTTTATGTGCCGGTGTTATTGAAAATACA
>CBDUPD010000016.1:0-13135 GCA_965368985.1 uncultured Spongiibacteraceae bacterium
AGAATTACTGTGCGATGAACTCATCATTATGGATAAAGGCGTCATTATTGACCAAGGCTCTCCACAATATCTATTGAGCAAACATTTTCAATATAAGCGCGTATCGCTTGATCGTGCAGCGTTTACACTTGAAGCCAACGACTGTACTGAAGAGGTACTTTTTGAAACTGAAAAAGTCACTCTTTTAACCCGAAGTGCTGAACAAACCATCTCCTTCTTGATTGAGAAAAATATAGATATCACATCAGTCAATATCGGTAACCCGAATCTTGAAGATCTATTTATTAAACTAACAGGGCACCAGCTTCGCCAATAATATGAATTCATTCTTTCAACTATGGATGGCTCGCAACAAAGAGTTTTATCGTGATCGCGGCTCACTGTCATGGGCATTCCTGTTCCCTATTCTGGTAATTATTGGTTGCGCTGTGGCATTCTCGGAAGAAGATAACCAACTGCTTACCATTGGCAGCTACCCTGCTGAAAAATCCATTGAACAATTTGACGTATTAACCCAGGGCTATAGTAAAATTATTGCGTATAACGATCTGGAGAAGGCAAAAAGTCGTCTACAACACCATCAGCTACATGCATTGGTACAAACTGATAAAAATATTATCTGGTTAAACCCGCAATCTTCCGAAAGCAGCCTGGTAAAACAGCTGATTCAAAACAACCCACACAACTATCAGGTAAAAGAGATTAGTGGTGAAGCACTTAGGTATGTCGACTGGGTGATTCCCGGCGTATTGGGAATGAACATTATGTTTGGCTCACTGTTTGGTGTGGGTTATGTACTGGTACGCTACCGTAAAAACGGTGTTTTAAAACGCCTGCAGGCAACACCGGTAACAGCCTTTGAATTTTTAAGTGCGCAAATTGCATCACGTTTGTTTATCGTGGTTTCAGCCAATGCCCTCATCTTTATCGGCAGTGATATAGCACTTGACCTGATGGTAGAGGGCAACCGTCTTGAACTACTGCTGCTGGCTATTGTTGGCGCAGCATCCATGATCTCATTAGGCCTGTTAATCGCCTGCCGCACAGCAAGTGAAGAACTGGCAGGAGGCATATTAAATACTGCCACCTGGCCCATGATGTTTTTGTCCGGCATCTGGTTTTCACTTGATGACACACCTGATGCCATGCAGCAGCTGGCTTACTGCTTACCACTAACACATCTGGTTGACGCGGCAAGAGACATTATGATTAATGGCGCCACATTAATTGATGTGATTGATCATGTCGCCATCATGTTAATAATGGGTTTGGTCTGCCTCTCTTTGGCGGCCTATTTCTTCAGATGGCACAAATAACGCACTGGCATATTCTGGGTGCTGGCAGCCTTGGCTGCCTCTGGGCATATTATCTAAAAAAAGCCGGTCACACAGTTACGCTTATCGCCAAAGACAAACAACATCAAACACAGCTGCAATCTGCACTACCATTAACACTGGTCATATCGGGCAAAAGACACAACTGTAACCTCGATATCATTTCACCTGACAACTGTGCACCCATTCAACATTTACTCATTTGTCTTAAAGCCTATCAAACACCTAAAGGCCTTGAGTCAATCAAACACGCAGTCACAGAATCTGCAACACTTGTATTAATACAAAATGGTATGGGCAACCAACAATTTTTGCTTGATAATTTTCCGTATCAAGCAATCTATTCTGCAATAACAACAGAAGCTGCCTGCCGATCTGGAACTCTAGTCATAGAGCATACCGGTACCGGTATGACCCAGTTGGGAAATCTATCAGCTACACAAGACATGCAACTACTCGATAAACTCAGCTGCGACCTGAAAACAACACAACATCAAAATATCGAAGCCGCATTATGGCAAAAGCTGGTTATCAACTGCTGCATTAACCCACTCACGGTTATACACCAATGTAAAAATGGTGCACTGGCTGACAATGCGCAAGCACAACAATCGATTAGCAACATCATTACCGAGTGCAAACTGGTCGCTACATCGATAGGTAAACAGGACTATCTGACCGATATTACCCGGCATGTAGAAAATGTCATTCATTCAACCGCTAACAATACTTCATCAATGCGGCAAGACATTCTGAATAATCAAATGACAGAAATTGACTATATGAATGGCTATATAATTAATCTGGCAAAGAAAAATAATATCAGTACACCTGAAAACACCTCTATACTAAAAGCCATAAAAGGCTACTTATAATAGTTGATAACAAGAAAAGGTCACCTTATGAACAAGCTTATCATTACTACCTTGCTACTACTGTTCTCGATGACAGGTTTTGCCACTGAAAAAGCCCACATACAGGTGAATGCCTCTGGCAGCATCGATGTATTACCCGACTACATCCATATAAGTGTCATAATAGAAAAAACACATAAAACCCGGGAAGCGGCAAAAATTGCTACTGATATTATCAGCCAGCAAGTTATCGACACAGCAAAAAGCCTGCGGATTGAAGATGTACACATTCAAGCATCTGATATTTTTATACAACCTGAATACCAATGGGAAAATAACAAACGTATTCACATAGGTGAGAAAATACGCCGCACGATTAACATCAAACTCTATTTTCTTGACAACTATTCAAATCTGGCAGAAAGACTGGTTAAACTTGATATAACCAGCATGCAGCAACAAGGTTTCGGTTTTGATCAAATAGAAAAACATCAGAACAAGGCATTAATGCAAGCACTGGATAAAGCCAGGATAAAAGCCCAACAAATTGCCCACAATATAAAAAGAAAACTGGGCAAGGTGCATCAAGTTACGGAGTCAAGCGGCCATACACCTCAGCCATATCCTGCCGGCCGCATGATGACCATGACAGAGAATACTCATCAAGGAGCACCTCTGGAAATTAAACCACAAACAGTAAGCGCCAGTGTTAATGTGATTTATCGAATTGAATAATGTAATGAAACACTTGAGCATAAAATTCATAGTTTTCGGGCTTGTTTTTTATTCTTCTGCAAACATTATTACACTATTTCTGATTGCTGTGCCCTTATCCAATCTCATATCCAGCATGACTAATGAAGGTGAAGTGACAACAGGAATATACCCGCCTTCAATTATTATTAGTGTTGTTATTTCCAAAATATTTGCCTCTTTTGCAGCGGCTGGCTACATAGTAAGATATGTAAAGACCTTCCCGATGTATCATGCTCTGGTTATAGGTATACTTGCGGCTATCATAGGGGCATTTATTAACGAAATAAGTGCAGATCAAGCTTATTTGAAGTGGGCAATGGCATTGTGCTCTATTGTATTTATCGTAATTTCAACATACTGTCTGAAAACATTTGGGAAAAAACATGTATAAAACTTATATTGCAATGATATTCATTCTTATTTCACCGAATTTAATGGCAGAACAAAAATCAGGTTGGACCGATAATATAATCAACAATAGCTCACAAAATTGTGCCAATAAATTCGTTAATTCTGTTAAAGAAGGATATCTTGCCCAGGTAAAAGAAATTGGTGATAAAAATCCCAACCCTTTTCCGGAAAGTGCATTTCAAAGATCTACCTACCCATGGTGCTTATGTCTATTTACCCTGGCATCTGAAAAATGGACTCTGGAAGACTTTAATAAAAACACCAAGATCTATTTTGATGGATTAATAGCCTCATCTTTAAAGAGTGAAGTATGCAAACCGACTGGCATCCTGAAAAATCTACTTGATAGAAAAGAGCCCAATCCAAAAAGTATATAAATTATACAAATGCCTGGACTTTCACTGACTAGCAACCAACCTCTTTATATAGGGAAGCTCTGAATAACAGGCTTCTTGTTGCTCAATTTCATATTATTTCTTAAAGTCACATTTTTCGGTGGAAAAGCCCCTTTTAAAACGTTCTTTTTTGCCTGAAATCCGGCAAGTAACCGGATTCAGGTTAAAAACAATCGGGACAAAGGTGCGTTTGGTTTTGAAACTGAAGAATATTAAGCAATTTTTAGCTTTAAGCAATGAGAAGTCTGTTATTCGGAGCTTCCCCAGTTAACTAAAGACACATAGCGTATCTGTCACTTAGTGCCCACATCCACCATCCCCGTGAATATGTCCATGAGAAATCTCGTCAGCGGTTGCTTCACGAACATCAATAATCTCGATATCAAAACCTAACTGTTTACCTGCCAATGGATGATTGGTATCTACATCAACATTAAACTTTCCTGCCTTGATAACAGTAGCCTGTTTTGCACCATCATCAGTTTGAATATTGACTGTCATGCCCGGCTTTAATTTGGCATTCTTTTTAACCAGCAGATGTTTAATAGGCACTCGTTGCTCACTGCCCTCTCTACGCAGCCCGTAAGCTTTCTCAGGAGGCACGCTAATAGAAAATACATCACCCGCCTCTCTACCTGCCATTCCAGCTTCCAGACCTCGAATAATACCCATAGTGCCATGCATATAGGTTATGGGATCTTCTCCATATGAGCTTTCCAACTCTACGCCTTCAGATTCATCACGTAAGTGATAATGAAATTTAACCACACTGTTTTTTTGAATTTTCATAATAATTCAATCTTCTCTCAATACTATGTTTAACGACTCTTATCCAGGTTTATGTTTTTGGCAGGGTCACACCTGTTTGCCCCTGATATTTACCGCCACGATCTTTATAAGATGTTTCACACACTTCGTCAGACTCAAAAAACAGCATTTGCGCAACACCTTCATTGGCATAGATTTTTGCAGGTAGTGTTGTTGTATTCGAGAATTCAAGTGTTACATGCCCTTCCCACTCAGGCTCCAGCGGCGTCACATTAACGATAATTCCACAACGTGCATATGTCGACTTACCCAAACAGATAGTTAATACATTGCGAGGAATCCTGAAATACTCAACCGTACGAGCCAAAGCAAATGAGTTGGGTGGGATAATACAAACATCACTTTGAATATCTACAAAGCTTTGTTCATCGAAATTTTTAGGGTCTACCGTCACCGAGTGAGTATTGGTAAATACTTTAAACTCATTGGTGCAACGCACATCGTATCCATAACTGGACGTACCATAAGAAATTAATTTGTTTTCACCTGAATACCGCACCTGCCCTGATTCGAATGGCTGTATCATTTTTTGATCGCCTTCTGACATTCGGCGTATCCACTTATCTGATTTAATACTCATACATATTCCCCTAAAAAATCGTCTAATATATTAAACTTCTTTTGTCATCTGCTCGGAATAACTACAGCCACTAGGTGGCCTTTAATCATCTGTGGCAATTATCTGCACTACCGGATTTGCTACATTTTTACCACGCTTTGAAAGATTAGCCGCCATCTTGCGTGCGATTTCAATATATATTCTGGCAATATCACTCTCAGGTTCTGCTACCAATGTCGGTGTACCGTTATCAGTTTGCTCGCGAATGCTTATGTCCAAAGGTAAAGCACCCAATAATTCAGAATTATACTCATCAGCAATACGTTTGCCGCCACCTTCACCAAACATATGCTCTTCATGACCACAGTTGCTACAGATATGTGTTGCCATATTCTCAACAACACCTAAAACAGGTATATCAACTTTACGAAACATCTCAATACCTTTTTTGGCATCAAGGGTCGCAACATCTTGCGGCGTAGTAACAATCACAGCCCCTGTCACTGGCACTTTTTGTGCCAATGTCAGTTGAATATCACCAGTGCCCGGAGGCATATCAACGATAAGATAATCCAGATCATTCCACAAACACTGCGTCAAAAGCTGTTGCAGCGCACCGCTTACCATAGGTCCGCGCCATATCATGGGTGTTTTGTCAGTAGTCATATAACCCATCGACATGGTTTGAATACCATGAACCAGAATCGGGTTAAAATGTTTTTCATCTATAAAATCCGGTCGCATCTCTTCAGATATACCCAGCATGACAGGCTGACTGGGGCCATAGATATCTGCATCAAGCAAGCCAACCTTTGCACCTTCTTTAGCCAATGCCAACGCAAGATTGACTGATGTGGTGGATTTACCCACCCCACCTTTACCCGAAGCCACTGCAATAACATTTTTTATGCGATGCAAACTTGGCATATTGTTTTGCGTGGTGCAGGCCACAATACCCCAATCAATATTAATCGATACTGATTCAACACCATCAATCGCCTCTACCAATGATTTCAGGTCATTGATAATTTGATCTTTGATACCTGCAGCCGGGTATCCCAACAACACTTCAAAGCTGACACTGCCACCAGCAACTTCCAGTTTCTCGATAGCCCCACGATCAACCAGATCCTGTTCTTGATAGTAAGGATCTTTATAAGCCTTTAATGCCTGTAAAACTGTTTCTGCTGTAACACTCATAAGAAATAAACCGACTCTAATATTCGAAAAGGTGAGTATTTTACTCAGGATTAGGCACAACAACCAGTTCTACTGGTATCTTATTTATCTCATCAGGTGAAATTTTGGTTAAAAATCGCTATAGTAGCGGCCTTTCAGACCAGTCTATTCCACAGGAATTCCAGTACATCATGAACACTGATACGACAAACCCAAAGCAGCGCAATATTCTCGTCACCAGCGCACTGCCGTATGCCAATGGTTCATTGCACCTTGGGCATGTTCTTGAAACGATTCAAACTGATATATGGGTACGTTTTCAAAAACACCGTGGCCATCAATGCCGCTATGTTTGTGCCGATGATGCCCATGGCACAGCTATCATGCTGAAAGCTGAAGAACTGGGCGTTACACCCGAGCAACAAATTGCCAATGTACAAGCTGAACATGAAAAAGATTTTGCCGGTTTTCTTATCGACTTTGACAACTATTATTCTACCCACTCTGAAGAGAATCGGGAGTTCAGTGAGCTAATCTATAATCGCCTTAAAGCCAATAATCATATTGCTGTTCGTGAAATCAACCAGTTATTTGACCCTGAAAAAGGCCTGTTTCTGGCAGATCGTTTTATTAAGGGCAGCTGTCCAAAATGTAAGGCTGAAGACCAATACGGTGATAATTGTGAAGTATGCAGCAGCACCTACTCTGCAGCAGACCTAATAAACCCTTACTCGACTATTTCGGGTGCTACGCCGATTGAAAAAGCCTCTGAGCATTATTTCTTCACGCTTCCTGAATTCACCGAATTTCTTAAAACCTGGACCCGTGCCGGTCATCTGCAAGATCAGGTGGCCAACAAATTAGCTGAATGGCTCGATTCCGGGCTGCAAGAATGGGATATCAGCCGTGACGCACCCTATTTTGGTTTTGAGATACCTGATGCACCGGGTAAATATTTTTATGTCTGGCTGGATGCACCGATTGGCTATATGGCCAGCTTCAAGAATCTGTGTGATCGAGAAAACCTGAACTTTGATGAATTCTGGGGCAAAGATTCCAAAGCCGAGCTTTATCATTTTATCGGCAAAGACATCATCAACTTTCATGCCCTGTTCTGGCCCTCCATGCTGAGCTCTGCTGAATTCCGTACACCCACCGGTGTTTTTGCTCACGGATTTTTAACGGTCAATGGCCAGAAAATGTCGAAATCACGCGGTACATTTATCAATGCATCAAGCTATCTTGAGCATCTTGACCCTGAATACCTGCGTTACTACTTTGCCTGCAAGCTAACCGGGCAACTTGATGACCTCGACCTGAATATGGAAGATTTTGTTAGCCGTGTGAATGCTGATCTTGTGAACAAACTGGTTAATATCGCCAGTCGTTGTGCCAAGTTTATTACCAAAGGCAATGATGGCGTGTTATCAAGCACGATTGATAATCAGCAACTGTGGGATAACGCAGTTAATTCCGCCGACAAAATTTCTGATCTGTATGAGCAACGTGAATACAGTAAAGCCATGCGTGAAATTATGGCCATTGCCGATCTGGCCAATAAATATATTGATGAAAAGGCTCCATGGGTTTTAGCCAAAGAAGATGGCAAACAACAGGAAGTCATTGACGTTTGTTCAATGGGTATCAACCTGTTCAGACTTCTGGTGATTTACCTTAAGCCGGTTTTGCCGCACATGGCTGAGGCTTCAGCTGTATTTTTAAATGATGACCTTAACTGGCACGGTGACATCACTGCCTTGACTGAACATCAAATCAACAAGTTCAAACCGTTAATGAAGCGTGTTGAAACCGCACAAGCTGAAGCCGTACTTGCGATAAGTGATAAATCGAATGCCGATAAAACTAAACCCGGGAAGGCAGAAAAAGCAAAAGAGAAGAAAGAACCCAAAGACAAAAACGCCATCGCTGCAGAAATCGAATTTGATGATTTTGCCAAGGTCGATCTGCGTGTCGCCAAAATTACTGCAGCCGAGCATGTAGAAGGTGCAGACAAACTGCTTCGACTTGAACTTGATTTAGGCGAATATGGCACCCGCCAGGTATTCTCTGGCATTAAGTCAGCTTATCAACCTGAAACACTGGTAGGCAGCCTTACCGTTGTTGTGGCCAATTTAAAACCTCGCAAAATGAAATTCGGCATGTCAGAAGGCATGGTACTTGCAGCAGGTCCTGGCGGAAAAGATATCTGGTTATTAGAGCCTCATTCAGGCGCACAACCCGGCATGAGAATAATGTAATGCTTTCTATCTGGACTATTACTGGCAACTTATGAGATATCAAGTAAATAATGTCTCATAAGTAATGACAAAACCCCTGTAAATTAATGATTTATTGCGCATTGAACAATAAACAATAAATCACTAGACTAGCGAATCTTTCGCACAGCGCACCGGGGCCTGTTAAAGCTAATTTTACATTCTCTGTTTTGACTAAAAAAGCGCCAATCTAGGCGTAAGGAGAGAAGTTTGGTTATTCCAAATAAACGACGAACAACGTCGAGTGGCGCTTTTTTAGCCAAAACCCGAAGGGCCAAGGCTAGTTTTCACTCTAACTACGTTATCATTCGCTCATGTAGCTGGCTACATAGCACTCATTCTGCCTTGCTAGAGCAAAAACTAGCCATTGGCAGTGACTTTGAAATTAGTTTTAACAGGCCCTAGGTGATCATATGGTACAAGAGCTGGGCTACTTATTTATTAGCGCCGTACTTGTAAACAACTTCGTACTGGTTCAGTTTCTTGGACTCTGCCCATTTATGGGTGTCTCCAGCAAACTTGAAACTGCTATCGGTATGTCTGCAGCCACCACCTTTGTACTGACTATTGCATCTATCTGTTCCTACTTAACCAATACCTATATTCTTGCTCCTCTAGGACTTGAATACCTGCAAACCATCGCCTTTATTCTGGTGATAGCTGTAGTTGTGCAATTTACAGAAATGGTGGTGCATAAAACCAGCCCCCTACTTCACAGGGTGCTTGGTGTTTTCTTGCCGTTAATTACAACAAACTGTGCTGTTCTGGGTGTTGCGCTACTCAATATCAATAAAGAACATAACTTTATTGAATCGCTGGTTTTCGGCTTTAGTGCTGCTGCCGGCTTCTCTCTGGTGTTGGTTCTGTTTGCTGCCATGCGCGAACGCCTGAATGTTGCTGATGTGCCCGCACCATTTCAGGGAGCCGCTATCGGCATGATTACTGCGGGTCTTATGTCGCTTGCCTTTATGGGCTTTGCCGGCCTGGTTCAGTTGTAGCGGGCTATATGACTATGTTTGAATTCTTTTCAGATCACCCGGTATTATCAGCACTATTTGCTCTGGGTAGTATGTCTCTTGCCTTTGGCGCCCTGTTAGGTTTTTCTTCGATAAAATTCAAGGTAGAAGGTAATCCTATAGTTGATAATATTAATAACATACTGCCACAAACCCAGTGTGGCCAGTGCGGCTACCCGGGCTGTAAACCATATGCCGAAGCTATCGTTGATGGTGAAGAAATTAACCGCTGCCCTCCAGGTGGTGAATCTACCGTACAGGCACTGGCTGACTTGCTGGATGTAGAAGTAAAACCACTCGACGTTGTTGAACGTCCTCCTTCTGTTGCCTATATTCGCGAAGATGAATGCATAGGTTGCACCAAATGTATTCAGGCTTGCCCTGTTGATGCTATTTTGGGTGCTGCCAAACTAATGCATACTGTTATTATCAGTGAATGTACCGGGTGTGATCTCTGCGTTGAACCTTGTCCAGTTGATTGCATCGACATGCTACCGATTGAAACCACTATTCAAAGCTGGAGCTGGGAACTGCCTCAACCACCTGGCAAGATGCATATTATCGCCACTGATGGCAGCAACAACCCCACACCCGATACTGATGAGGAAGCAGCATGAGCCAGATTATTGCCTCAAGCACAAACAATCATCAGGTCTGGGATATTCACGGCGGCGTTCATCCTGCTGAAAATAAACAACAATCAGTACAAACACCTATTCAGCAAGCATCTATACCTGATGAGCTGATTTTCCCCCTGTCACAACATATTGGCGCACCTGCTGAAGCTATTGTTGCTGTAGGCGATAAAGTATTAAAAGGACAGATGATCGCCAAGGCCAGCGGTTTTGTTAGTGTGCCGATTCACGCTTCAACATCAGGCGAAGTGATTGCCATTGAAAATCGCCCTATTATTCATTCATCAGGCATGACAGCACCATGCATTGTTATCAAGAGTGATGGCGAAGATAAATGGTGTGAACGCCCTCAAATAACTGACCACTATGCCACATTGGATAAAACCACACTGATAGATACCATTCGCAATGCAGGTATTGCCGGCATGGGAGGCGCGGGCTTCCCTGCTGCTGTTAAGCTAAACACACCTGCCGACAAGGTGATCGAAACATTGATTATCAATGGTACCGAATGTGAACCTTATATTACTGCTGACGATATGTTGATGCGTGAGCGAGCTGAGCAAATTATTGAAGGTGCACTGATACTTAACCATATTATCAATCCGACAAAAGAAACATTAATTGGCGTTGAAGATAACAAGCCAGAAGGCATTGCTGCACTTAAAAAAGCAGCTAAAGGCACCTGTGTTGAGATTGTCAGTTTTCCCACCAAATACCCTTCAGGTGGTGAAAAACAACTGATTCAAATACTTACCGGCAAAGAAGTGCCCTCAGGTGGATTGCCTGCAGATATCGGTGTCGTATGCCAAAACATTGGCACCACGGTAGCCATTTATAATGCGGTAACTCTGGGTGAGCCACTTATATCGCGCATAACCACTGTCACTGGCAATGCTGTAGATAAACAGCAAAACTACGAAGTTCTGCTGGGTACACCGGTAAAACATCTATTACAGGAAAGTAACTACCAGCCCAATAAAGCGGCTCGCCTGATTATCGGTGGCCCCATGATGGGCTTTGCTATCGACTCTACCGATGTACCCGTTATTAAATCCAGCAACTGCATTTTAACACCAACTGAAAACGAGCTACCTTCACCGCCACCGGCACAAGCATGTATTCGCTGCGGCATGTGCTCTGAAGCCTGTCCTGCAAGTCTGCTACCACAACAACTCTACTGGTTTGCACAATCAAAAAACCATGACGGCTTGCAAGCACACCACCTGTTTGACTGTATTGAATGTGGAGCCTGTTCATTTGTTTGCCCTAGCAATATTCCACTGGTGCAATATTACCGTGCATCAAAAGCTGAAATAAAACAGGCTGAACTAAATCACAAAAAGGCCGAATACTCTCGCGAACGATTCGAAGCAAGACAAGAACGTTTGGCAAAAATTGAAGCCGCGAAAGAAGCCAAACGTAAAGAACGTCAGGAAAAGGCCGCAAAAGCCAATTCCGCAAAAGTAGCACAAACAACAACACCAAAAGAAGAGGCTGATAAATTAGCCATTCAGGCAGCTCTTGAGCGCACAAAGGCTAAAAAAGCAGTTGTTTCTGACGACCCTGTTCAGGCAGCGATTGATCGGGCTCAGGCCAAGGCTGGGAACACATCGCCTGCAGACCCTGTCGAAGAAGCAAAAGCAAAAATTGAGTCTTTAGAAAAACGTCTGAAAAAAGCTGAAGACAAGCTGGCAACAGCCAGAGAAAACAACGATGAAAATCTTGCTATTTTTGAAAGCTCTGCTGAAAAACTAAGAGTTAAACTCGAAGAAGCCAGAGCTGACCAATCCCCAGAAAGTGAATTACCTGCTTCTGACGATCCCGTTCAGGCAGCTATAGCACGTGCAAAAGCAAAACGCACAGGCGGCGACACTGACGAAGACCCTAAAGAGAAACTCGAGAAGAGCATTATCTCTTTAGAAAAACGTCTTGCTACCAGTAAAGAAAAACTGGAAGTTGCCGAGAAAGACAGTTCAGAAACCGTTGATGCCTTTAGAATATCTATAGAAAAACTCAATGAAAAACTCAATAAAGCAAAAGCTGAGCTTGCTGCGATGAGTAATGTTACACATCAAGAAACTACAACCGCTGCACCCGCCAGTGACGATCCGGTACAGGCAGCAATTGAAAGAGCCAAGGCCAAACGTGATGGTTCAGGTGATGAACTTGACCCAAAAGCCAAGCTTGAAAAAGATCTCGCTTCCCTTGAGAAACGTATAGAAAAAACAACAGAAAAATTACACACTGCCGAAGAAGAAGGCCTTGATACTGCAGACATTCTCAAGTCATCTCTGGAAAAACTCCAGGACAAACAAACAAAAGCTCAAGCCGAACTTGAGCAGCTAGGTTAATACACGATGGCATTGTTGAAAGTTACATCACCACACGCCACCAGCCCAAAGAGCACCTCATGGGTAATGCAACAGGTTATTCTGGCAACCATACCCGGCATAATCGCGCTAACGGTTTTCTTTGGCTTTGGAACACTGGTTAATATTATCTGGGCCTGCATTGTTGCAGTTGCCAGTGAAGCTATTTTTCTTAAATTACGTAAACGTCCAGTGGTATTTTATCTCAAAGACTACAGCGCATTGGTAACTGCTGTATTACTGGGTATCGCCCTTCCGCCTTACGCTCCATGGTGGGTTGTAATGCTCGGTGTTGGTTTTGCCATTATGATCGCAAAGCAACTCTATGGCGGCTTGGGATACAATCCGTTCAACCCGGCAATGGTCGCTTATGTAACACTGCTTATCAGCTTACCGGTACAGATGACCCAATGGGCCGCACCTTTAATAGTCGGTGAAACTGTCACTATTAGCCTGGTTGATGCGTTCCTGAATAATTTTGGTTTTATCAATGCGATAGACGCCCAGACTATGGCCACGC
>CBDUPD010000017.1:0-13080 GCA_965368985.1 uncultured Spongiibacteraceae bacterium
GGGAAATATAGGTGTCATAAAAGCGGGATAGCGCGCCGGGGCCGCGAGTGCCGGATTTTGAGTCGAATCCTCCGCTGACATGTGCTTTTGATCCTACCGGGTCTTCAACCCAATTGTATTTGGCGAAAATCGACATCCATGCCTCTTTGTCGTGTGCTTTTACAGCTGCAGGCGATTTAACAATGGTATCGATAAATTCCTGACGACTTCTGTTAGCTGGCATGTCTTTTTCCGGGACTATTTAGATGTTCAGGCGCTCAAATGGAGGGCGTGTTTTAAACGTCTACCTTGATTTCGCCATCTTCGATAACAACCGGGTAGGTCGTCAGTTTCTTTTCGCCTCGAACAACATTTAATACCTGAATGCCAGGGGGGAAGTTGGCCCATTCAACGACTTCACCGGTTTTAATATCAAACTGGGCACGATGCAGGGGGCATTGTACTTTACAGTCATCGACAATTTCGCCTTTGGTCAGGTTGGCAAATACATGTGTGCAGCTGCTTTGAGTGGCGTATATGCCATCTTTGAGGTGGTATACCGCAACCTTGTGATCACCCACTTTTGCAGATTTCATTTCGCCTAGAGGAAGTTCGCTTTCTTTGCATACGGTGTGTAGAGCCATGATCTATTCCTTTTATAAATTACTTATTATTTTCAATATTTTGATATTACCTTTATAGGCAGTCATTACCAAATCTAATTTGGAGCGGAATTATTATCTATAAAATAAATGGGATGATTGCCTTTCTATCTTGAGGATAATCTTCAAATTTGCTCAGGTACCACTTGTGATGCGCCAGGGCGCGGGGGAACAGGTTGGCGATAGTGAATACCAGAAAGGCCAGTGCTGCCGGTGAGCAGGAGGCTAATGCAAGCCCGGCCCATTCAATAATCTCACCAAAATAATTGGGTACTGAAATATATTTATACATGCCGCCATAGGGAATCTTATAGCCGGTTTCTCCCGGTTTACGCAGATGGCGTAATACCTTGTCGGCATGCATATTGATACCAAGGCCAATAATCATCAGAGAAACGCCACCAATAAACATCGGGGTAAGCAGCCAGCTACTGTCAAGCAGGTGTTCTAAGTGAGTGAAGGCATAGCCATTTAAAAAACCATTCAAAGTATTAAAACCAACACCAAAGGCTACGGCACCCAGGGGCATTTTTTTAGCTCTTTCGTTAAGCAGAAACGGGAATATAAGTGAACGATAGGTGTAGTGAGCCTGCCATATCGCAAGAAAGACTAAAGGTACGAGAGACTTATTATTGCCGCCTGCAGTAATAAAGGTGATTAGGCAAACAACAATACAGGGGAACTCCATGATCAACCATCCAGGCAGCGAGGCAATCTCGAATTTCTCATCAGGCTTTTTAAATTTACCGTATGGCGTGGTGTAAAAAAAAGAGCCAAGAAAGGTAACGGCTGAGAAGATAAACAAGCCACTGAGTAAATACTGGTATGTGATATCGAGCGTCATGGTATGTCCCTCTATTGTTTTACGTTATTCATGTTGTGATGACTTATACTAATGGAGTCGATCAAAAGCAACATCCCCAATTTGGGGGATAAGTTATAAAAATTTATGAAAAATGAGGGATTGCAGGCGGTTACTGAGTTAAATAACAGTGAATATGACCGTCTGGTACAGGCAATTTATCAGGGGCCGCTTGAAGATAAGCCCTGGAATGGGTTGTTGAGGCTGGTAAGCGAGCAAATTCCCGGGGCGATTGCATCGATTGTATTTCGTGTGCCCAGCCAGGGTGACCAGGGTTTTATTCGTCATATTGATGATGGCCACGAATGGGCGCGTATTTATGATACTCACTTTAGTGCCAAAGACCCGTTTACCTGTTTGCCGGAAAATCAGGTGTTGTCTATATGGGACTGTGTTGGTGAGAAGGCCTTATTAGCCTCTGAGTATTATGAAGGGTTTATGCAGCCCTTATCGGTAGCTGATGTTATCGGCTTTGATATTGATGGCAATGCCAATTTCGATGATGGGCTGGATATCTGTTTTCGTCTGTGCCTGATATCAGAGGATAAAACAGGGCGTTTTTCTGAATCCATCAAAACGGTATTAAGTCTGATAGCCAAACACCTGTTATTGGCTGCCAGATTGCACCTGCAAATACTCAAGGGCCGTTCGATGTTGGTATTTATGACGCAGCATCTTGAGAGTCTTGATGTAGCAGCTTTCGCTATTGAAGATAATGGTAATCTGTTGATAGCCAATGAGGCGGCAGCTCCCTTTATAAAAGAGGCTGACTGTTTTGTAGCAGATGACCAGACATTGAAGTTGATCTCTGCTACTGAACAAAAGAAGTTTATGCAGGCTATAGATGATTGTATTGACAGTTACCGGTTAACCGGGCGATGCGAAACATGGGGTTTGTTGGTCAGCAGTAAAAAATTGGGCCCTATAACGATTATTATCAAGCCGGTTCCAGAGACGCTGAGTTACAGTTATACGCGGCCGGTAGTTTTTTTGATGATTTATAATCATCAACGAGAATTAGTCATCAATCATAAGCTGTTAAACTCTATTTATGGTTTAACATCGGCTGAGTGCAACTTGATTGACCTGTTAATACAGGGTGAAGATATTAAAGATGCGGCTGCCCTGTTAAATATAACCGTGAATACAGCTCGCTCGCATACCAAATCGATTTATTCCAAAACGGGCATTAACCGACAGATTGATCTGATCAATCTTATCTGGCGCACAGTGATTTAATAAATTAGGTAGGTCGGGCTTTAGCCTGATCTACAGAGACAACATCGATATAGAGATAAAAAGAACGCATGGCAAAACTATTATTCCGATTAAATGGCGTACCTGATGACGAAGCAGATGATGTGCGTAGCTTGATGCAAGAGCATGAGATAGAGGTTTATGAAACCGATGCCGGACGCTGGTTAATTGGCGTGGCAGCTATCTGGTTACGCGATGAGAGCCAGTTTGAAGAAGCCAGGGCCTTGATCGATATCTATGAGCAAGAGCGTTATCAGCGTTTGCAAAAAGAGAAAGCCGATCAGGGTGAGTTAAGCGTAGCGCAAGGTTTGATAAACCGCTTATGGCAAAACCCGATTGAATTTATCATGATAGTATTGGCCCTTATATTTGTACTGGGCGTTTCTGTTTATCCATTTGTCAATTTCTAGATTTTAAAACTATGTATCCATTAAATTATATCGAGCCTGTTTTTCGTCCGCCCAGTGAGGCGCGTTCCCTTATTTTGCAGGTAACCAATGGTTGCTCGTGGAATAAGTGCACCTTCTGCGATATGTATAAAGAAGAGCATAAAAAATTCAGGCCAAAGCCTATAGACGATATTGAGAATGAGCTTAAATGTTTATTTGCAGCCGGTTATCCGGTGCGCCGGGTATTTCTGGCTGATGGCGATGCAACCACGCTGTCTACACGTCGCTTGAAAGAAATACTAACTGTGATTAAAAAATATTATCCGGATGTGCAGCGCATATCATCCTATTGTTTGCCGAGAAACCTTGCTAAAAAATCAGTTGAAGAGTTGGCAGAGTTGAATGCCATGGGTTTAAACCTGATGTATGTGGGGTGTGAGACTGGTGATGATGAGGTGTTACAACTAATAGAAAAAGGTGAAACCTACGAGACTTCGTTAGCAGCATTGAAAAAAATAAAGCAGGCAGGCATGAAAAGCTCGGTAATGATTTTGAATGGTCTGGGCGGGCCGCAATTAATGGAGCAACATGCGATTGCTTCGGCGCGATTAATGAATGAGGCGCAGCCGGAATATCTGTCTACACTGGTGGTAAATTTCCCCCCTGGTGGTGAAGAAATTTTTAATAAAAATTATAAGGGTAGGTGGCGAAAGCCCGACAAGATGGAATTGTTTCGGGAAATGGAAATATTATTGAGCCATCTCGAGCTGGAAAAAACCATCTTTCGCAGTGATCATGCGTCTAATTATCTGGTGTTAAAAGGTGTGCTGGGGAAAGATAAAGACAGGCTGCTGAAGATAGTTCATACGGCCATTCATCAGCCCGGTGTTATTCCCTTGAGGCCTGAACGGCTTCGAGGAATGTAACCACTTCGTTATGAGATCGAATTGAGATCATCAAAAAACAAGCTTTCATATAAGCATGCTTGTATGTATGTAGTGGAGTTGTTAGATTGACTATAGTCTACTGATTCGAGCATTGTTAATGCTTAGTACACATATTTAATAAAAAATACCGTTATTTTGTACGATTTTATGGCTATTCTGTGTTTGCCTGCTATGCTTAATCGTTCTGACACGGGATGTCCTTTATAACTAATTAACTCATAGGCATCTTATGCAGTATTTAAAAATTCGTATTACCTTTCTTTTGTTTTTGTTAACGCTTTTTACGGCGTGTGTTCCCGAGCCTGTAGTATTACCTGTGACTACACGATTTCAGATTGACCAGTACACCGAGGTTGCCGGTTTGCCCGATGATGTTACGGGTGTGTGGGTTGTGCTTCAAAGCGGTACACGTGTGGAAACCAAAGACGGTATAGAGTACACCACAACAGGAAATCTCAGAGAGCTTGTCGAGATTAGTGGGTCGCCTGAGGCATACACTGCGCGTTCTTGTGTAGAAACTGAAGCTATCAAAACATTTAATTTATCCGGTGATGATGCAAGTGTAACCCTGAATGCCATCAATATGGTGCTAACAAAAAGCAGCTTTACCCGGATGTCTGGTACAGCATCATCGGCTGAAGCTGGCGTGAGTTATAGTGCAGCCGTTAATATGAAAAAGATTGCAGCTCTTGATAGCACATTCGGCACATTTGATTTCTTCTCGGATGGGGGTTCTATGGAAACAGGCTTGGACGCTCACTGTATGCAGGAAAGTGATATCAGGGTTACAGGTACTTTTGGTGGTCTGGTGCAACAATATACAAATATTTCAGTATTGAATGCGACTGAGTGGACTACACCTACAACCTATAAACAAACAGCGTATGCATATACTACCAGTGGTACGACTGATAGTCCGGTGAGAACAATGACATTTGTTAATGGCACCGTTGCAGCTTCAAATACGCTACGTGCTTATCCTGAATCAGGGCAAACATTGACAGTATCAATACCCACTGCGAGCACTAGTGCTCTTGTTGCGAATTATAGTGTGAGTACAACACCTATTACCGGAAGTGCAAATCTGGCTCTGCCCTAGCAGTTATAGCTTCTACCTGATGCGTAAGTCATATTATGAGCCTCGATATTTCGGGGTTTTTTATGAGCCGAATTCCAGTGATAATGCTATTTAAAAAGTGTTAGATCTGTGTAGAGATAATCATTTCATCATATAAACCACGACAATGGCATGCACGGGTTTAAGTCCTGCGTTGCCATAACAATGTGGCAGGTGGCCATGAAAGTAAATCAGGTTGCCAGCCTCTACTTCAAATTTTTCATCTTGAACTTCTACTGATGCAGTGCCATCAAGGCAGAGAAAAAACTCATGACTGCCTTTGGGGTGAGGGATGCCTTTTGTGTAGCACCCGGGCATCATGCTGACATCATTTATCTGAAGGCCAGGAGAACTGATTGGTGTGGTTTTTGTGCTGACAAACCTGCCGTTATCGAGTTGTACAACAGGCATATCTTTTCGTTCAACTTCGGTAGCAAGAATAGACGAGCGCTTGGCAATAAGATCATCAACGGATACGCCCAGGGCTCTTGCTACTTTTACAACAACAGAAATACTCGGGTTACCAGAAGCGCTTTCTATATTGGCCAATGTGGCACGTGGAATACCAACCAGGTTTGCCAATGCTGTCTGGGTTAATTTATGTTGGGATCGAAGCCGTTTGATACTTTCACTGACAGGGTTTTCCATAGGGAGGTCTCATGGTTTATTTGTGTACATTTCTTATTCAGTAGTGCCAATATATCAGCACAAACTGCAGGGTATATCCAATATAAAAACAATGTGACAATAATAGACACATTATTAGTGTTGTCTAATTGCATCGTAATAGATTATTAGACACAATAACAATATATCAACATTCCAGCGGCATATTCTAAAAAGGCTTGTCCAAAAAAACAGTGTGCATCAGCATATGTGTTGTCGAGTACGGCTTGTTTAAAAGAGCCTGAAGTGTGTTTGATACTGCATTTAAAAATGAATACTTTTACTAACCAGGAGATACAACATGAACGTAGATCAACATATTAAAGTTGCCCAGTGGCATCTTGAGCAAGCCAGATTACATGCTGTTAAAGGCGATCATACTTGTGGTTGTCCAGCTAACCCACATGATCAAAGAGCGATTGATGCTGTTGAATCTGGCGATATCAAAGAAGAGAAAGCCTGTTCTGTAGGCGGCGCATAATCTTTATGTTTGATACCTGGGTCATCTCTTGTAATGCCTAATTGCAAGGCATGACCTTTTTCTTCCTACTGCTTCTTGTATTCTTATCTTATTGTTTTTTTGCTTCTTCAATAGCTGCCTGAATCATCGTTTTGGGGTCGTAGTGTCTGGCTTTTGCTACGCAATCATTTGCCTGTTTTTGGCTGTCTGCTAATTCTTCTTCTGTGGCGCTGGTGAGCCGCAGGTAATGGGCTATTGTTTTATGGTCATACTGTGATTTAACCTGTTTGATATCAATGCCTGCTTTTGCTGCATAGTCCTGTGCCTGCCCAAGTGTATAGCCAACAAGATTAAATATGTTAGATGCAGGTGAAAGTTCACCCTTGTTTATAGACTCAGTGACTGCCATCAAGGCTGCGCAATCAACGGTCTCATAATATAGTTTATTAAACTCTGATTCTGATGTAAGTGTAGCTGGATTCTTCTCATTAAAAAAATGATTGTACCCAAAAAAAACAAGCAGGGCGAAAGCTATTGCAAGGGTGACAAAAGGCGGTTTTGTCAGGTTATTGTTCTGTTGCATTTTTTAGATGGAGCCATTTGGTATTAAAGTTGTCATAAGCCTATCAGGCTATTATTCTATTGAATAGAGATGGTGCGTATTTTTATTTTTTGTGGCAGGCTAAATTACTTAATAGTGTCTGTCATGAAAAATGTAGAGGTCTAAGAGGGCGGTTGGCGATGAAAATAGGAACACCCAAAGAGATAAAAAATCATGAGTACCGCGTTGGATTAACGCCAGCGGGAGTGGCAGAACTGGTTGGGCTAGGACATGAAGTTTTTATTGAGCGCCTTGCCGGGGAAAAAGTAGGTTTTTCTGATGAAGCTTATCAGAAATCTGGAGGCGTACTTGTTGACAGCGCAGAAGATCTTTATGCCGCTGCTGAGCTGATTGTAAAGATCAAAGAGCCTCAGGCTGCTGAGTACTCTTTGCTCAAGGGGCACCATACCTTGTTTGCCTATCTGCATCTGGCCCCGGATGTACCATTGGTTAATGCCCTTTTGGCTGCCAGATTAACCGGTATTGCCTATGAGACCGTAGAAGATGAGGTGGGCAAGCTGCCATTGTTAGCGCCCATGAGTGAAGTGGCAGGAAAGCTTGCTACGCAGGTAGGAGCACATTATCTTGAAACAGCACAAGGTGGCGATGGTATTTTATTGGGTGGAGTGGAAGGTGTAGCGCCAGCTGAGGTATTGGTTATTGGTGGTGGCGTGGTGGGAAGCAGTGCTGCACAGATTGCACTGGGCATGGGGGCGCATGTCACAATGGTTGATCGATCTGAAGATGTTTTGCAGCAGATCGACCATCGATTTTCCGGGAAAATAGAAATTGTTGATAGTAGTCATAACGATATGACTAAATATGTAGCCAGGGCAGATCTTGTTATTGGTGCGGTACTGGTGCCTGGAGGAACAGCGCCGATAGTCTTGTCAGAATCCATGATAAAAACCATGAGAAAGGGGTCGGTGGTTGTTGATGTGGCGATTGATCAGGGAGGATGTTTTGCAACCAGCAGGCCTACCTCACATGATGATCCTGTGTATTCAGTTCATGGGGTTACCCACTATTGCGTTACAAATATTCCGTCAGCTGCTGCTTGTACTGCAACGCTGGCTTTAACCAATAAAACCTTACCTTATGTAAAGCAGTTGGCTGAGAAGGGGGTTATAAGTGCGTTAAAAGATGATAAAGGATTAATGAGAGGCCTGAATGTTTATCAGGGTGAAATAACGTATGCTGAAATTGCAGAGGCACAAGGCAGGGCTTGTGTGCAGGCATTTTGAATGTAGTTAACGAATAACAAGAGTAAATCAGAAGGGTGGATTATAGTTAGCTTCAGTTTCGCCCAAAACCAGTATTGCCAGCTGGAATGGCAGCTTGAGGTTTGAAATAAGTTTAACCGAAGAGCTGGCTTGATATGTTGTCAGCTCTCAATGGCTAATACAGATATAAAGATAAAAAACTTGTTATGCGGCGCACTCAATGCACTTATCAGCTTCAGGGAAAGCTTGCAGACGCTTCTCGTTAATGTCTTTGCTGCATGAAATGCATAGACCATATTCACCTTCTTCGATTCGCTGAAGGGCTGCGTTAATCAGGCGTAAATCAATCCTGGCTTCATTGGCCAATTCTTGCAGCACCTCATCATTCTCACGTTCAGTCGCTTGCTCTGCCCAGTCAGCGCTGTGTGTTTTTTGTAAATCTTTGCTGATAGCATCAACACGTTTGGTCAGTTCAGCTTTTTTGGTTTCCAGTAGGGCTTTTGCTTCGTTGGGTTGCATAATAGGTGTCTTTTAAGTGTGTGCTGATAGTATATTGTCAGCACAAGAGTTTATGATTGGCCGATTTCAAAATGTTTGGTTGTTTGAGGCACTGAAGAGCCTTTAGGGGCGCTCAGTGTTAAAATACCATCTTAAAAATTGGCCGTAAAGTCATCTTGATACACGCTCTTGCCAACATTAAAGCTACGATAGCGTCTCTGTTGGCGTATGATTTTACCATCTTTTGCTTCTTTGTCTTCTTGTTTACGCCCCGCTTTTTATTGAAAGAATGCTGCTTTTAAAGCGTTGTATAAATATTACCATTACTTACAGCGATCAGCCTGACGCAAATCCACTAGAAAGCTTTTAACTTTCATACTTCTAATTATGGCAGTCTTTTCCCACTATGTTCTTGATAAACATCAAAAATTATTAATTATGTAGCTAGCAATATTATGATTGATTGAATAGCTATCGCAGGAAATTGAATGCTGTGAAGATGGGTAAAAAAACAATAAGATAGGCTTCTATGATTCTGGTTTAGAGCGGCAGTGGTTGATGTTGGATCTTGGTGATATTTTTATATGTACGCTATTGGTATTGGCGGCTTTTACCGTTTGGCGAGGTGTTGCTATAAGAGAGATGGCCCTCAGGGCTGTAAAGTTCCACCTGAAAGGCCTCAATTTGCAGCTGCTGGATGAAAATGTTGCCCTTCGTGGATTCTGGTTTAAACGAAATGAAAGACATAATTTGTGTGCCTGGTACTCTTATATATTTGAGTTTTCTTCTACAGGGGATGAGCGTTATTCCGGCAAGGTAGTTGTTCTGGGCGGTAGAGTCACCAATATTGAGCTCGAACCTTACCGTTTACCGGAATCAGAAGATTCTGAATTTTTATAGAGTGTAAAAGTATAGGATTACAGGTTATAAAAAGTATTGTTGTACCTGTTCATCTTCAAACAAGGCGATATTGTGACCGGAGAACATTCAAAAGCGTCAGCCCAGAAAAGAGTTGATCAAATACAAGCGTTTTATAACGAGCTTGAGATACTCAAAAGTGCTGAGATACTCGATCTTTCTGAAACTCAGCATGCTGGTGTTCGTGACTATCATCAGAAGATGACAGATCAGCTAAGCAGTGATTATGATGTTGATATTAATCAGGACAGTAAAAACCTGACACTGGGTATGCAGATAGCATCTTTTCTTGGGGCTATTGCTCTTGCTATTAGTGTCTTCTTTTTGTTTTATCAGTACTGGGGGTATTTTAATACGCTGACCCAGACGATTATATTGGCAGCGGCACCATTACTCACTCTTATAGCGACTTTTGTTATTCGTGAGAAAGAATCCACAGGGTATTTTTCCAAGTTAATGGCGCTTATCAGCTTTGCCTGCTTTGTTCTTAATTTGTCTATGTTTGGCCAGATATTTAATTTGGCACCTACCGATAATGCGTTAGCGGTATGGTGTGCTTACGCACTGGTTTTGGCTTATGCGTTAGATATTCGTTTACTGCTGGCTGTGGCTATTGCTTGTTTTTATGCGTTTGTAGCTGCCAGGGTGGGTGAATGGAGTGGTATGTATTGGTTATCCATGGGTGAGCACCCGGAAACCTTTATATTGCCAGCGCTGATCCTGTTTATGGTTCCTTCGGTATTTTCACATCGACAATATCATCATTTTGAATCTATATATCGCGTGTTAGCATTGTGTGGGCTATTTTTAGCCATATTGATTATGTCGCATTGGGGGCAATCAAGTTTATTGCCATGGGATCAGGATGTTATAGAAGGCGGGTATCAGGTTTCAGGATTTGTGTTGGCAGCAGGATTTATTGCTCTGGGAGTTAAAAAGCTATGGCCGCCGGTGGTGAATACAGCTAATGTCTTTTTTGTATTGTTTTTGTATACAAAATTTTATGATTGGTGGTGGGACTTGATGCCGAAATACCTGTTTTTCTTTTTGATTGGCATTTCTGCCGTGTTGTTCCTGATAATATTTAATCGCTTGCGAAGTCAGTTAAAACAAAGTGTAGTCATCGAAAGCCAGGGAAATGAAGCACAGGGAGAGGCGAAATGAGAAAACGCCTGTTTTTATGTGCATTGACGCTTGTGCTTCTAAGCAATGCAGTTGTATTGGGTAAGGTGGCTTTTAACCGGGCGGCGATACTTGAAAGCCTGATTTTCACTGAGCGTGAAATGCCCAGTCGCTATTCCTATGTTAAAGAAGATAGTGCAGTGGTGTTGCAACTTCGTTGGCGAACGCCCATGAGGCTTCAGAGCGACTATTATGATGGTTATAGTAATTCTATAGAGGCAAGCGATGATCTTAGGCGGTCGTTGGGTTTTAAAGAACTGGATTGTAAGGAAGCGTCCTATCGTAATAACGATGATGAGGTCGAGGCATGGGTGTTAATGGAGTTTGATGGCCAGGCATATATTAATGATTTATCTATTCTTGAAAGTCGATGGAGTGAGGCAAGTGCTGCCAATAAAAACAGCAATGAAATAAAGAGCCTTAAGATGCAACTGGATCGTTTGCGTGAATTCGACTCACGTTTATATGCTATTGCAGTAGCAGCAGCCCCTGAAACTTTATTGAATGCAGTTAAAGATTCTGAAAAGCAGTTTGTTATCAAGGCGGTAGTAGCTGACTCAAAGTATTGTAAAAATGAGTTGTTTATAAAGCAGTTGTCTGTTGATAATTTATATGTACCTAAAACCCTGTTAGTTAATAATGCAGCTTTGCCTGAGAAATATTATGCGCATATCGCTATCGGTAACTTGGGTGAGGCGTGGCTGGAAAAAATTGTTATACGAGAACTACAATAAAAGAGGTTGAAATGCTTACACAAGATCAGTTGGATGAAATTAATCTTCTCACACAGTTTAATCTGGAGTCTATCCAGGAGGGGCTGAAAATCCACTCTAGTGCGCAGCGTACGGTTGTGGCAGCGGCCGAGAGGCTTTTTAAAAAGGGTATGATCAGTCAGTCAGATGGAGGCTATCTAACACACCGTGGTATTCATGCTGCCGAGCATGCACATGCGATGTTAACGATACTTTCTGAGTAATTTTTTGAGTATTCGTCTGCGGGTTAGTAAAAAGCTGTTTTGTATATGTCTGATGATTGTTTGTCAGATAGCTTTTGCCTATGAGCCAGAAAAGGCACATAAAATACTGACTTCACAAGCTTTGGATGTATATCAGCAATGTTACCCTGACGATATTTCTTATGCTGAAGAAATAACCAGGAAACGTATTCTGCAGGGAAATATTGCCATGGATAAAGGCCTAGAAGCGGGCTTTATCGAGCGCATGCGGCTAAAAGAGGAGGAAACTCTTTTTCTGATAAAACGCATTAATAATTGGCATTTTTATAATAAAGAGCGAAGTCATTTATCCAAAGTGGGTTTAGATGAGCAGTCCATGACGGAGTTATGGCAGGGAGCGCATAGGGGCCTAAGCTATAATGAAGATGTTTTTGATAAAAGCCTGTTTGTTGGAGCATTGATGCATTTAATGGAAGATATGACTGTACCGGCTCACATAGTGCCTGTGTATCATGGCCCAGTCGCTATTAAAGTACTAGGCCCCTTTCAGTTATCACCTCTTGTTAATTATATGTTGGAAGAAGGCGAGATAAGCTACCTGATAGGTGACATGGGCCCGCGCATGATAAAAGACGCCATAGATAGCATAATGCCTGAACAGCAACGTTTGCAAAGGTCTCTTGCAGCAGAAGGTTTCTGTAATGAACTGGAAGAACTTCCGGATAATCCATATGAGCTACGAGATCATCAAGCCAGTTATACATTAAGGCAGCTGTATGAGCAAATTCCTGGTTGTGACAGTTTTATCTGGCATACCTATTGGTTAAAACCAAAAGAGAATCAATATTTCGGGCGATATAATATTGAACAGAATCAACCTCTTTTTGGTCAGCCAGGGAGGTTAATCAGCGGTCTGAGTCTTTGTGAATTCAGGGAAGATGATCAGCGTTTTAAGGATTTTGTTTTTCAATTACACCTTGCTGCGATTCAGGCTGATGTTGTTCTTTTGCGCTGGGCAAGTCAGCAGCGATTGCATTAGTGTTAGCTGACCCTGAGTCGGTATTTGAAAAGCTTATTCAATAAGATAGTATGATGAAGTTGTAGTTGGTGCGTTTATTTTAACGGGTATCAAGAGAAATAAAGGAAAGCCATGAAAGGTTTGATGATAGCTATTGCCAGAATGCCGGTTGTTGGGCGTATGTTGCTGATTGTATACCGTGCAAAGATGGCTATGCCATATCTTCTCGGGTTAACCGGGAATCTATTCAAATGGCTACTCAGATCGAGGGAGACAACTAATTTTACTTATGATCTGACAGAAAATAATAAGTGTTATCTGGCTTCTTTGATAGCTGATATCGTGA
>CBDUPD010000018.1:0-13056 GCA_965368985.1 uncultured Spongiibacteraceae bacterium
ATCCCTGTTTTAGACCCGTGGGTTGCTATTACTACTATGGCTGCAGTGACCGAACATATCCGTTTTATTCCCTCTGTGCTCAGGCTTGCTGTGCGACAACCCCTGCTTGAGGCAAAGAGCCTGTGCTCTGTCGCAGCGGTTTCTAATGACCGTGTCGCTCTCGGTGTAGGCCTGGCCTGGATGCCTGAAGAGTTTAAATGGCTAGGGCAAGACAAAAAAACCCGTGGAGCCCGTCAGGATGAGGCGATTCAGATCATACGCTTGCTGATGCAAGGAGGAATGAACGAGTTCCATGGCAAATATTATGACTTTGACCGTTTAACGATGGCACCAGTGCCGAAAAAGAAGATTCCTATTTATGTGGGCGGAACCACTACACCCGCACTGCGACGTGCCGCGCGTTATGGGGATGGTTGGGTCAGCGTTATTCATTCCATGAGTGAGGTTGAGGGGCTGATGGCGGAGTTGAACAGTTTTCGTCGTGAGTTTGGTCGTGAGAATGAGCCTTTTGACATTATGATGCACTGCCCTGATGCTGAGACAGTAGACGATATTCGACGTCTGGAAGATATGGGAGTTACCGACCTGCAGGTGACGCCGTGGAGTGAGAAGATTCTGGCCGAAATGGGGGTGGGAGCAATCATGCAACAGCAACCATCTCTTAACGTCAAACAGGATGCAATCAGACGCTATGCTGATGAGATAATTAGCAAATTCAGTTAAGCGTGACTAAATAGTCGTTCCGGAAAATAACAATAAAAACATGGGGTAGTCATGATGATGTATACAGAAAAAACCATGAAGCCGGCCTTTTTTAAAATAATAGTTTTATTAAGTTCAATGTTATTCGTTGCTTGTGGACCATCTGAGCCGCCAGCTCCTGCAGGTTCAACCTGGTATCAGGATGCTGATGGCGATAAATTCGGTAATCTTAATGAGACAACAGTCGCTCTTGATCAGCCGGCAGGTTATGTCTCGGATAATTCTGATTGTGATGATAGTGCTGAAACAGGAAAGGCTGTTAACCCTGGAGCCAGTGAGGTTGCCAATTTTATTGATGATAACTGTAATGGTGTTATTGATGAGGGCTTCAATTATATCTTTGTTACATCTACAACTCATCAAGGAGATCTTGGAGGTTTATCGGGTGCTGACGCTATCTGTCAGGGGCTTGCTGATGCCCCCACAGCTAAAGTGCCCAAGGGAAAATATAAAGCATGGCTTTCAACTGAAGAAATAGACGCACAGGACCGGTTTGCTTACAGTACTAACCCGATTGTGTTAGCAAACTTTACCGAAGTGGCACCGAATATACTGGAGCTAACCAAAGGCGATATTAGCAATAGTATTGCTGTTGATGAATCAGGTGCAACTCATGCTTCGATGGCATGGACAGGAACTCTGGCTGATGGCACGTTGAGTAATAGTCATTGCCAAGGTTGGACAACCAGCCAGTCGGCGGTCTGTGATTGTAATGGTGGTTATGGGTCGACAAGTAACCAGGATGCCCGGTGGTCCTACATGGGTTCTGGTATGTGTGATGGTGCCAAGCGTTTATACTGTTTAAAGTACTAATAGGTCTTGGGCAATAATCGTAATTACAGGTAAGAAGATGGAAGCAGATTTTTGGCATCAGAAATGGAAGGACAATGAGATAGGCTTTCATCTGAGTGAAGCTAACCCGTTGCTGGTAAAACATTTCAAAGAGTTGAAGTTAGTGAAAGATAGCTGTGTATTTCTTCCTCTATGTGGAAAAACACTTGATATCGCATGGTTGTTGTCTGAAGGTTATCGTATTGTTGGTGTTGAACTAAGTGAGGCAGCAATTAAGCAACTGTTTGTTGATCTTGGTGTAGAGCCTATTGTCAAAAAACAGGGAAATATGACGCATTACAATGCAGAGCGCATAGATATTTTTGTTGGGGATATATTTGATTTAACTGCCGAGACTCTGGGTTCTATCGATGCAATCTATGATAGAGCTGCATTGGTAGCACTGCCGAAACCAATGCGTCATCAATATACCTCTCATCTGTTAGAAATTACCAGAAACGCCCCCCAGTTATTAATCAACTATGCATATGATCAAAGTTTGATGAGTGGGCCACCTTTTTCAGTGAGTAATGACGAAGTTAAAGAGCATTATAGCAACTGTTATAAAATGGCCTTGCTTGATGAGTTAGATGTTCCTGGTGGATTAAAAGGAAAGTGCCCAGCTAAAGAAAGTGTCTGGTTTTTGGATGGCTCTCAATAAGAATAATCTTTTGATAAGCAAGAATAGAGAACTAAAAAAATATGACTAATTCTGTTTTGAGTTTTTTTGGGTGTTTGTTTCATTTTGGCGAGTGTAACGAAACACGACAGTATCTTAAAAGCAGTAAGTTACAGGGTCTTTTTTTACTGAGTGTTTATCAGGAGCAAAAAAAAGAAAACAGGTGTTTGGTTGAAGCTGTTAGCCCGGGTGATAAAGCGCGTGAACATATTCTTGAATGTCAATCATGTGAAAAGTGGTTACATAAAATAATACCGGAAGACATTATTATGAAACAAAAACATCAAAGTGAATTTTGTTGTGCCAAACTTTATAAGGCGGTTGAAGTGCATGAGCTTGGAGCAGGAGAAAGAGTGTTATTTACATTGAATAAAAATAATGACCCGGTCTGGAGACTGGGAAAAATAGCAATCAATTATTGCCCGTGGTGTGGTAAAAAATTACCTAAAGAGCCGTATTAACAGAAGTATCAGGGTAACTTAATGAATGCCTGCATCTTTCCTTAAAGCTAATAAATCATGAGTTCAAATATCCTTTTAACCATAGATGTGTTCGACCCTGAAGAATCTCTGGTTGCTTTACTTGATAGTGGAGGATTTAAGTTTATGTATAGAGATAAAAATCCTGCCGTAAAAATTGCCAATGATAGAACTCTGGATGTTGTGGGTGCTGCAGGTGATTCATCACAGGTTTATGCACTATCTTCACTGTTAGTCGAATGGCTTGCCGCCAGCGCATATCGAAAAATTCAAGTTCAAATGAAAGACTGTAGCATTGTTTACCTTGAAGCTTATTCTGTTGAAGAGGTTGCTAAAATTTTACCGAATGCAATAAAAGTAACTGCGTTTGATCCTGAATATAATAATATGATTTCTGGTGGTTCAAGCTGACCTTAAACTAGTGAGAATCTTATAGTTTTTTCTTTTTACACACTTAGTATCTAAATAATGAAAATTCATACGATATTAAAATCAACAAGATGGCCATTTCTGGTTTTGGCACCGGCGTGCTTATTTTTGGGGTGGAGTGTCGCAATAGCGAACGATACCGAATTCAATGTGCATTTGCTTCTCTTATCACTTCTGGGTGCTGTATTAGCACATATCAGTGTTAATACACTGAATGAATATTCAGACTTTAAAAGTGGATTAGACCTGAACACTGCAAAAACAGCATTTAGTGGCGGTAGCGGTGCATTGCCAGAAAATCCTGAGATGGCAAGGGCAGTGTTTTTTACAGGATTAATTTCATTGTTAGCTTTTATAGCTATTGGATTATACCTTTCTATAACATGTGGGTGGATGATTATTCCTGTAGGCATTGTTGGTATTTTTCTGATTTTGTTTTATACAGAATGGATAAACAAACACCCTATACTTTGCTTGCTAGCCCCGGGTCTGGGGTTCGGTATTCTAATGGTAACAGGTGCACATTATGTATTAACGGGAGAGTATTCCTTGATTGTTGGTGTTGTTAGCCTGGTCCCTTTTTTTGTGGTTAATAATTTGTTATTGCTGAATCAATATCCTGATATTAATGCTGACCGTGATGCCGGGCGCAGGCACTTGCCGATTGCATATGGAATAGAATTGAGTAATGGTGTTTATTGCTTTTTTCTATTAATGACCCTTGTGGTAATTGTCAGTATGGTGGTTGCAGAAAAACTGCCGCTTATGAGTCTTATTGCCTTGCTTCCCATGCCATTAGCGATTTTCTCTTTGATGGGTGCTATAAAATATGGCGATAGACTAGGTTTTTACCCTCAATATCTGGGGGCTAATGTTATCGTGGCAATCGTTACACCCGTATTACTTGGTGGGTCGATAATTGTTGGCTAACATAGAATGAATGAAAAACAATTAAAACGTATTTTAACGATTGTGATGTTTATTGGTCTTATTCTGGTATTGCTTGCAATCGCGCTTGCAGTATTTGCTCGGTTACATATTTTACTGGGGGCGAAGGGTGTTGTTATTATTACTGTAACAGCTGCTTTGGGTTTGTTAATGTTGTTGCCATCGAAGATTTTTTTAACTTTAATGTTGATGAAAAAAAATAATGATTAAAAAGCCCGCACGAAGCGGGCTTTTTTGAATAAGACAATGGGTCAGGGTGTCACTGGCGTATTGTCGACTACTGTAACCTGTGCATTGTTTGCACGGTATTTATAGCGGATTCTTCCACCTTCAGAGGTTCCTTCAGAAACATCAACACCATTCCATCTATCCATATAAACCGTTGCAGAGCCTAATGCCAGATTTTTCATCTGGTTAACACCCATAACAACATAGGTATCGTTGTCAGCGTCTGTCCAGAATAAAGCATCATCGCCCCATGTCCATGTACCCACAAAAACACCTACCTGGTCATTGGCAGCAAGAGGTACACCAACCCACACTAATGACTGGGCGGCACTTTTATCAATTTCTGTAAAGTCAGCAGGGAAAGCTATGGAAGATCCTAACGGTACATTGTTGGTATAAACTGTACCCTCAGTATTCGTATAAATAAATGTACCACTGGTAAGACTGCCGGCATACTGTTTATGATGACCACCCCATAGGCTTGAGTAGGCCAATGTATCGCCATTATAGGTAACGCTGGCACCCGATGATTCTTTTAACTGAAGAATAGTGCCCAGAGGATTACCAAAGCGAAAGCGTGCAATAGCGTGGGTTACATCATCATTGGCATTGTAAAACAGTTCATAGTCGGTGTAGATTTTATCCTGATTAACATCATTGGAGTCTTCACTTGATCTGCAGCCGACGAATACCAGGCTTATTACGAGTAAAACAAGAAGCTTTTTCATGTTGGTGTCTCCCATGTAAAAAGTATATCTATCTTCTCATATTGATACTCAATTTTCAGATTGGCAAGTTAAGTATTCAATTTTGGGTGGTAGATTGAAAAACCTATGATAATAATCAAATAGTTAGGTGTATATTGCTGTTTATCTACAAAATCTGATTTCTATTAAAAAACAGGGCTGTTGCTGATTAATTAAAATTATTGTGAACTCAGTGATTTTTAGATATGTTGATCTGCAGCATAATATCAGGGTCTGATAATCTTATTTAGGAGATTTCATGTTAAGAATACTATTGTTAATGGTTGTTTTATTTTCGTCCCAGCTCGGGTTTGCGGCTTCATATACGGTAGAAATTTCTGAACAACAGCTGCAAGATAATCTTTCGGCGATGTTGCCCATTGAGCAGAAGACATTTTACGAAACCGTTGAGCTTTCTGGTGCCGAGATTGATCTGGATAATGAAAGTGACAAAATTAATGCCACTATAACAATGCAGGTACATTTACCTGGCGATATCAAGAGTGAAGGGCAGGGATCGATTGTAGGTGGCTTGCGTTATGATTCTTCAGAGGGCGCTTTTTATCTTAACAGACTCTATCTGATTAGTATTGAGCTTGGTTCAGAACTGGAGAGTAAAAAGAGGTCTATCAAGACAGCTACTCAATTAGCAGTAACCAAAGGCTTACCAATGAAACCTGTTTATATACTTAAAGATGATAAGAAAAAGCAGCAGTTGGCCAAGGCGACAATAGATTCCATGATAGTGAAAGGTGACAAGATTTTGGTCACTTTCACAACACTTTAAAGTTTCTATTACAGATTTTTTCTCTGGCGTATAGTGTTGGCTGCTTCTAAAGGAACTCATATTCCAGTTGTAGTTTAATCGTTTTTTCAGAGGTTTTATCGTTCAGCCCAGGTATAAACCCGAGGTGCCAAAATAGTTTTGTTGTGGGCCAGGTCAATCACTCAATCACTGGCTCAATCACTGTGACATCCATCCACAATCAAGATGCTGATCTTTACGTTTATTTTGGCTATGGCTAGTGGTGTAAAGGTTAGATAGGATATCTATTGGGTATCCAGTAGATGCATACTGTGTTCTGCGAAACCTGAACCGACATTATTATAATAATTAAAAACCACATCAATTCCTGATGTTAGTAATATGTTCTTTTGATCTTCATATCGAGCAATACCTGCTATTTTCCCTTGATAATTGATGCGTTTAAGTTGTTTTACTGCTTCGAGTATGTCTAGGTAGTTTGGCATCGCAAGCATAACTAACTTTACACCATCAAGGTTTGTGTGTGTCCAAAAGTCAGGGTCTTCAGCATCTGCCGCAATGACATTGCGACCAGCACTGCAATGAGTGTTAACACGTTTTCTGTCAACATCTACACCACAAACTTCTTTTGTTCCCCAACTTTCGATCAAGGTATCATAGGCACCAGTACCTACACGCCCCATACCAACAACCAATACAATAGCACCATCAGGTTGTGAAAACTGGTCTTCAGGTAAGCGTTCTGAACGTTCCAGATGGATGATAGTATCGTGCCAGCGTGAATAAAAGATATGAGCTTTGGCATTGATGATGCTTGAAAATATAAATGAGATTGTCACAGCTAATGCCATGATAATTAACCATTCTTCGGTTAATAACCCATAACTCACGCTCACAGAACAGACAATAAGACCAAATTCACTATAGTTTGTCAGGCTCAATGCAGCTAAAAATGCACTACGGCTACGCAATTTGAAACCTGTTAACCAAAGAAAAAACAAAAAGGCTTTAATGGGTAGAGCAACTGCAAGAATTAACGCTGTACTTAACATGTCGACAGTTGGAAGGGCAGTAAACCCGATAGACAGGAAGAAGCCAATCAGGAATAAATCTTTAAATCCTAATAATGATTTAGTCAGTTCTGTGGCTTTAGTATGCCCACTTAACAGTACGCCTGCTGCCAGTGCGCCAAGGTGTGATTCAAGTCCGGCAAGTTTAAATAGTTCTCCACCCGTGATGGCCAGAAAAAAACCAGCTAATAATAGGACTTCACCATGGCCACAGTGCTGAAGTAGTTTATCAAATACAGGTCTCAATAAGGGTAAAGTCAGTATGCTGAATGCCCACCAGGTGGGTGTTATATCTGTAGCGAATGAGACAAATAAAACTGCTGCTATATCTTGTATTATCAGTATGCCAATAGCAATTTGTGCATGACGGGCACGCATTTCACCTCTATTTTCCAGAATTTTTACAGCACAGACAGTACTGCTAAAACTGACTGCAAAACCAATCAGTATGGCTGATGATAAATCGAGACCAATAAATTGAGAGATTCCCAAAAAGGAAAAAAGAAAGCAGCTTAAGGTAGTTAGTGCCACAATAGTGAACATATGGCCTGCAGCTGAACCCCAGATCTCGGTTTTGAATAAACTCTTGATATTGAGCTTCAGCCCGATTGTAAATAACAATAAGGCAATACCAAGGTCAGCCAGGGTTTCAAGAGACTCGTCGGGCTCAATACCCCAAGCATGTAATCCAAAACCAGCGGCCAGATAGCCTACAAGCGGCGGCAGGTTAATTTGCTTAACTAAAAAACCGCATATAAAGGCTACGGCTACCCATATGTAATCCATAAATTAAAAACCGGTAAAATTTCAACATATTTGGTAGTGATTGATATCTATATATACTGCCATTTATGGTCAAATTAGTCTATTTGAGCATCATCATTTATACGTTAGTAGGTACGTGTAAATTTTCTGTTGGCTGCGAGTAGGCTATAAGAATATACCCCAGAATGTCAGAAGATGGGTAGGAGTAGCTCTCATCCACGAATAGTTTACTCTTTAATCAATCGTGGATGAGATCTGCTCCTATAATTTACAGGCAAGTAGTTAATAGTTAGCCAAGAATAGTATTGGCAACAATATAACCCGATTCAATCGCTTGTTGTGTGCCTACACCTGGTGCACCGGCATCGCAACCCACAATCCATAAACCGTTAACCGGTGTTTGAATGGAAGGTTTGGTTTTGCCGCATTGGCCAACAATCTGTGCAATACCGATAGTTTCACCACCAGCGCCAGGAACAGCTGAATCACGCGTCGCATTCGATACACTTTTCGCAGTATAAAGAATTCGCTCTTCAATTTTGCTTTCAAGGCCAGGGTGAGCACCAAACAGAATTTCTTCACCGGCATCAGCCCAGGCTTTAATGTCTTCTTTAGTCATTGCAGGATCCGCAGGGCAAAATGAACCTGTTAGTACCAGTTGCTTGCCTTCTGGTGCATGGCCAGAGTCATAGTTTGACGGTACTTCAACATACAATACGCCTTCTCTTGAGGCTTTGCCTGCATGGGCATCTTCAAAGCGCTGTTTGGTCCATGGACTGGTATCTGAAAACACTACACCAAAGCCTGCTTCAATCACAGGTTCGCTCAAGAAATAACGGTAGCCGAGCAGGGCGTGTGAAGGCATAAGGCCTTTAACGCGTTCTACATAATCACTTTCGAAGTGTTCTGCACCGGCCAGATTCAAAATGGTAGGCTGAATACCGGCATTGCTGATAATAATAGGCGCACTGTATACGGTGCCGTCTTCAGCTTCTACGCCAGTGGCTGTGCCGTTGTTGATAATGATTTTCTTCAACTTGGTGCCCATGATAACTTCGCCGTTATTTTCACGAACGACGTCACAACAAGCTTCAGCCAGTTCACCCCAGCCACGAACACAGAACTGACCGCCGCCGCCCATAAATACTTTTTGCAAACCACTAATGGCTTCAGCACAATCGAGTTGGTCACATGGCACCATATACATACCGTCTAGACAGTTACTAACGATAAAGCCATAGATAGCTGGTGGCAGGTTAAAAGGTTTTGCCCATGAGTAAAAGTCAGTGCCTTCCAGTTTTTCAACTTCTTCTGGAGGCATCAGCATCATGGTCATCATGAAGTTCAGCGATGCTTCTCTTTCTTCTTCAGGGATATCCATCCAGTCAAACAGTACATTGGGGTCAAGTGCATCGCCGTCCTGGTCAGGCATTTCGGCATATTTCCCGTCAGGTGATTTATAGATGGGTTTCCCTGTTGTTGTTACAAGTTCAACCTGGTCTTCTTTACCCAGTTCAGTCATCAGTTTTGTTGCCCAACTACCTTCAATTGGTGCACCGATAATTGGCCATGGTGAATAGGTGAAGCCCTTACGGGTATGGCTCATGGCTTTACCACCGGCCAGATTGTTCTTTTCTACAACCAGTACTTTCTTTCCAGCTTTTGCCAGTAGTGCCGCTGATGTTGCGCCACCAAAACCGGCGCCGATAACGATTACATCGTAGGTATTATCACCCATGGTTAGATTCCCCTTGTTTATATATTCGTCTGTTGTTTGTTTTTTTATGGTGTAGCAAATTCTATATTGATAGATTTGTTTTATAGAGTCTTGAGTAATTAGCTCAGGTTATTCCCACACAAATAATAACAATTTGGATGACAGTATTGACACTGTTGTCAAATATGTCAATATTAGATGGCAAATTGTTAATGTGCCTGTGACAGCTTTGCATACATGGAATAAAAACTCTCCTTACACGCATTATGCATAAGTACCGATTATGAATTTAATGGTAAAAGATCTTGATCAGTTGGCTGCAATTTATTGCCCACCTGAGACAAAAAAGAAACTGATTGATGCAACAATTGCTTGTGTAAAGCGGTGGGGAATTGAAAAAACCAGCTTGAACGATATTGCACGTGAAGCCGGATGTGCCCGGCAAACGGTTTATAATTACTATAAAAACAAAGATGACTTGATTCTTATTGCACTGATAGAGGCAACAGCAAGATATTCGATAAATCTTGTTAATCATATCAGGCAGTTTGCGACACCTTCAGAACGGATTCTTGAAGCAATGATGTATTGCATTACTCAGATCCCCAAAGAGCCTTATTTGCAATTTATTACCGATACAACCTTCTCGCCACTGTTAAACCCCGAGGTATTTAATTCGGATATGTGCGTAGGGCTAATCAGTAATTGTGCAAAGGTGTGCCTGGAAGATGCTTCTGAAGAGCTACGTGCCTCAGCTGATGAAATCGGTGAGGCGATGACACGGGTTGTGCTGTCGTTAATTACTATTGAAGGGCCGCATAAACGCTCAGAAGATGAGATTCGTGCCTATATAGCAAAGCGGTTTATTCCTGGCCTGGTTGCTGAATAAGTTGGCTCTTTCAAGTTGTCGGGTTAAAACCTGACCTACGGCCATTTATCCAATGCATTCACTTGTAGGTCGGACTTTAGTCCGACAAGATACTTCCGGAAAGTATTTTTTAGTTTAAAAACCAAGCAATAGGCATAAACTATTAAGGTCTTAGATATTTACAATGTGTTTTATTAGCTTTAATTGGTTAAACTTATAATCAGAATAGGGTAATGACCATTCTACGAATTCATTGCAACAACCGGAATAGTTGCTGCAATTATTATTGATATATCATTCAAACCGGAGGTTTATTTAAATGGGCGTATTAGTTGGCAAACCAGCACCAGATTTTACTTGTAATGCAGTACTAGGTGACGGTTCAATCGTTGCAGATTTTAACCTGACTGAAGCATTAAAAGGCAAGTACGGTTTAGTATTCTTTTATCCATTGGATTTTACCTTTGTATGTCCTTCAGAGTTACTTGCTGTTGATCACCGCATGGCGAAGTTCAAAGAATTGGGTGTAGAGGTTATCGGTGTTTCTATCGATTCACACTTCACTCATAACGCATGGCGTAATACAGCAATCAACGATGGTGGTATTGGTCAGGTTGCTTACACATTGGCAGCAGACATTAATCATGATATCTGTCGTGCATATGATGTTGAGTCTGCTGGTGGCGTCGCTTTCCGTGGTGCTTTCATCATTGATAAAGAAGGTCTGGTTCGTTCACAGACAGTTAATGATCTTCCATTAGGTCGTAATTTTGATGAGTTTATTCGTGTTGTTGAAGCACTTCAGTTTCATGAAGAGCACGGTGAAGTTTGTCCTGCAGGCTGGAAGAAAGGCGACAAAGGTATGACTGCATCTCCAGATGGCGTTGCTGCTTACCTGAGCGAGAATTCAGATCAACTATAAAGTACAACGTTGATCTGATGGTTAAAAAAGCGAGCTTTTAGCTCGCTTTTTTTGTGCCTGAGTTTTGTAGATCTTTATGGAAATTATCAGCCCCGGAAACAGGTCATGGTACAGGCCTCAATTTACTGGATAATCAGATTAATACTTCATATACTTATTGCTCGTTGCATAGATAGTGACGTGTTGTTTCATATATCATTTATATCTATCAACGATAAATATTGAGTGTACATATAATAAAAATAGGGGAGTAACTTGGACGCAAATGCGATTCCGGGTTATACCATTGAGTCAGAAGTTGGGCTGGGTGGTATGGCTACAGTCTATCTGGCCAAGGAAGCCAAGCTCGCTAGACATGTTGCCTTAAAGGTAATGTCGCAAAGCCTGTTAAGTGATAAAAGCTTTGCGGAGCGTTTCTTGCGTGAAGCACGTATTGTTGCTTCGCTTTCTCACCGCAATATTGTTGCTGTTTATGATGTTGGTTCTCATGGTGATTATCACTATATGGCGATGGAGTTATTGCCTGGTGGTACACTGGCGGACAAAATCCATGAAGGTGTTCCTATTGCGGAAGCAATAACCTACATAAAACAGATCGCTTCAGGATTGCATTACGCATCTACCAAAAACTTTATTCACCGTGATATCAAACCTGAAAACATCATGTTTGGCGAAGATGGCCGGGCAGTTATTACAGATTTTGGTATAGCTAAAAGTCTGGAGGCGACAGCCACCAAAATGACCATGGCTGGCACTGTGGTTGGTACGCCGCATTATATGAGCCCTGAGCAAGCCAGTGCAGAAGATCAGGATACACGATCTGATCTTTATTCCCTGGGTATTATTGTTTATGAGATGTTAGCAGGCGCGGTTCCTTTTACTGCAGATTCTGCTGTATCGATTGGCATTAAGCACCTGACTACACCACCACCGCCATTGCCAGAAAAGCATGCCCATTTTCAGAAGTTTATCGATAAAGCCTTGGCAAAATCGCCAGCTGATCGCTTTCAGACCGGCGAAGAAATGATTGCAGCTTTAGAAGCTATTGAAGCCAAACATGGTGATAGCCTGGTTATTAAAGCTGTTAGTGCGCCAGTAGATTATGATGAACCAACGGTTATTATGGATTCATCAATAACAGAACCTGAAGGGCAGTCAAAAAAATCTGTAGTTCCCATGATTGGTCTTGCTGCAACGCTGTTAATTATCGGTGGCGGCATTTATGTTTATTCAGTTAGTAATCAGTCTGGTCAAGACAGTGAAGTGGTTCAACAGCAGCCTGCACAGTTACAGGAAGCACCTTTAGTCGTTGAAGAACAAGTGACTGAAGTATCAACTAAAGAAGATACTCAGGTTCAGCAAGAGCAACCCCGAGAAGAGGCGTTAGCTGTTGTAGAAAAAAATAACACTGTGCCTCCTGGTCAGCCTGAGAAGCAGGTTCAGGCTAAAGTAAAGAAACAGGAAACAGCCAAAGCGGTTAGTGTTAGCAAGCCAGCTAATGAATCAAAACCCATTGAGGCGAAAGTTGATAGTAAGCAGAAAGAGCTTGAAAGCCTTAGAAGCAAGATTGATAAGTTGCTGGCAAAGAATTTGGCTTATAACAATATTTCAACACTTGAGGAATTGACGCGCCAACTCAAACAGTTGTCGGCAAATGATAAACGAATTAATCAAGCCGGTTCGGCGATTGATATGAGCCATATCAATAATGTACAGGCTGCTCTGGATGCACGTGACTTTGATAAAGCCAAGGCACGGTTGGCCAGGTTTAAACCAGCTGTTTCAAGTAACGCGAGTAAGAAGCAGCAGTTATTGTCGAGTCTGGATAAAATGGAGCTCAGCTATG